>NZ_JPIK01000007.1 GCF_000717475.1 Desulfonatronum thiodismutans | reverse complement strand
TTTGGCTCATTGTTCAGGTCTTGTGGCGAGGAAATGAGGGATCTGGACTTCAGGGCCGCACTGAAACGTATTCTTGAGCTCGCAGTAGACAAGCTGCGCAGAGCGGGACAATACGCAGAGCAGATATTCACCGCCATGATTTCCGAAGTATTCGGGGCAGCTATCGAGTTCTTCGGCTTGAACCAGGAATTATGTCAAAGATCGTAAATAGTTGCGCAGCAAGCCGCAACCCCGAAAGTTGAGGTCATAACGGAACTGCCACTGCCGGTAGCTTACAAGGGCAAGGTAATCCACGAGCTCGGCTTTCGCTTGGATATGCTGGTGGGAGATCAGGTTGTCGTGGAACTCAAGTCGGTACAACGGATCGAGCCAGTGCACAAAAAGCAGTTGTTGAGCTATTTACGACTGTCAGGCAAGGAGGTTGGATTGTTGATCAATTTCAATGAAGCCTTGCTCAAGGATGGCATTGTGAGAGTGGTCAACACCCTGTCCACGCCATGAGGTGCCTGGGCGAAGATCCTTGTTCGTTGCTTCACACTCGGAGCAATGATCAAAAATCTCTCCTCCGCGCCTCAAGCGAGTCTTCGAGCGGGCGAGAGGCCAGAAAGAATATCATCTCACGCCCGGCCCTGTCGGGCCTAGAGCCGCGGAGCCGCTGAGGGTTTGAACCGGCCTTCGACCAAAAGCCTTTCTCCTCCGCGCCTCTGCGCCTCAAGCGAGTCTTCGAGCGGGCGAGAGACCGGAAAGAATATCATCTCACGCCTGGCCCTGTCGGGCCTAGAGCCGCGGAGCCGCCGAGGGTTTGAACCGGCCTTCGGCCAAAAGCCTTTCTCCTCCGCGTCTCTGCGTCTCAAGCGAGTCTTCGAGCGGGCGAGAGACCGGAAAGAATATCATCTCACGCCCGGCCCCGTCGGGTCTTGAGCCGCGGAGCCGCTGAGGGTTTGAACCGGCCTTCGGCCAAAAGTCTTTCTTCTCCGCGTCTCTGCGCCTCAAGCGAGTCTTCGAGCGGGCGAGAGGCCAGAAAGAATATCATCTTACGCCCGGCCCTGTCGGGCCTAGAGCCGCGGAGCCGCCGAGGAATGAAAAGGCCTTCGGCCCAAAGCCTTTCTTCTCCGCGCCTCTGCGCCTCAAGCGAGTCTTCGAGCGGGCGAGAGGCCAGAAAGAATATCATCTCACGCCCGGCCCTGTCGGGCCTAGAGCCGCGGAGCCGCCGAGGGTTTGAACCGGCCTTCGGCCAAAAGCCTTTCTCCTCCGCGCCTCTGCGCCTCAAGCGAGTCTTCGAGCGGGCGAGAGACCGGAAAGAATATCATCTCACGCCCGGCCCTGTCGGGCCTTGAGCCGCAGAGCCGCTGAGGGGTGAAATGAAATCATAAAGCCTTGACACGTTCCGGATGGAAACATTAGCAAAAGAGCTTTCAAAATTTTATGAAAATACAGTAATGAAAGAACATAATTCCATTAATGAAGTCCGCGCCGGCCTCATTGAAACCGGCGGTCGAATGTCCCAGGAGTTCGGCTTGGGACGAATCGTGGGCCAAGTGCTGATCAGCCTGTACCTGACCGACGGCGAGGCCTCCCTGGATCAACTGGAGGAAGAGCTCGGGTTGAGCAAGGCCGCGGTGAGCACGGCCGCGCGCCAGTTGGAGAGCCTGGGCTTCGTTGTCCGGGTCTGGAAGCAGGGGGACCGCAAGAGCTACTACCGCACCGTGGACAACATCGGTTCAGCCCTGCGCCAGGGGTTGCTGGCCATGGTTCGGCGTAAGGTGGAGTCCGCTGGAGTTGAGTTGGATACGGCTTTGGAGGTGCTGGAGAAAAACGGGGGTGCCCACGCCTCGAGCAGGGAAACCCGCTTTCTCTATTCCAGGGTTCACCGGGCTAAATCCCTGCGCGACCGGACCTCGCAGATACTGGACAATCCGCTCTTCAAGCTGCTTGGGATATGAGGCGACCCGGTTGCGCCTCTTTGTATTTTCTATCACCTTCAGCGTATGGCCGCGGACACCCGAGTCAGGGACATCTACTTGCGTGTTGAAAGTCTTTTTTGGCAGTCCGTTCAAAAAACCCAAGTGCAAGGAGCAAAAAAACAAGGTCAAAGCGTATTTATTGAAACGCGAGGGTTTGAACTTTTTTGCAGCGACGCGGCAATTGGGAGTTTTTCAACGTATATGGCCCCGCCCTGACGTCAAGAGCAAGGTTCTGAGACAAAAATGGTTGGATGCAAACGTATATCCGGCATCATGCCAAGCTGGCAGCGCCCTGATGGTATATCCGCGCTTCCGTCCCTCATCGCTGCTTCGACCTTGAAGGCCACCGTTGAAAGCAGGGTCCCCGGAAGCTGGTCCGACCGTTTTGTCTCATCCTCTTTTTCTTGGCATCCTCGGTGGGGGAAATCCCTCAATATCCTTTGCCGTCAGTCTTGTTGCAGGTTGCTCACGTCAACAAAGCCATACCATAGACATCCAATCACGCCGCCTTGGCGTACTCGGTGCCGTGTGCCAGCATGCTCCATGCAATCCGAGCCGTCCTGTTCGCCAAGGCGACACTCGCCCTATTGTGGCCTCGCCGGTCAATCAGGCTCACAAGCCAGGCATTACGCGCCCCATCTCCAAGAGGTTCCCGGTCCATTTTCATGGCTCGCAGAACCGCTCGACCTCCATGGATCAGAAGTGTCCTGACGTAGCTGTCGCCACGCTTGCTGATGCCCAAAAGACGTCGCTTCCCTCCAGTGGAGTGTTGGCGCGGAACAAGACCAAGATACGCCGCGAATTCCCTTCCGTTTTTGAAGTCTTGGACCGTCCCGGCCACAGTCAGAAGAATCGAGGCGGTAAGAACCCCTACTCCAGGAATCTGCATCAGACGGCGGCAAGCTTCATGCTCCTTGACGATGTCCTTCAGAACCTTGTTTTGCTCGGCTATTCGGGCGTCAAGGAAAGTAATGTTCTCATACTGGGAACGCAGCAACTGCCGCATGGTTCCGGAAAGGCCGTTTTCATGATCGTCAATGATCGACGGGAGATGAAAGCGGACATGACAAGCCCCTTGCTTGAGGATAATGCCGTTCTCAGCCAGCAGACCTCTAACCTGGTTGATCGCCGCGGTCCTTGCTTGGACAAAGCTTCTACGGACACGGTGAATAGCTTGGATATCCGCCTGTTCCTGGGTCTTATTGGGAACAAAACGCATTCTTGGACGTTGCACTGCCTCACAGATAGCCTCCGCATCGTTGGGATCGTTTTTCTCGGCCATCAGGTAAGGCTTGACGAACTTTGGATGGATTCTTTTGGCGGTATGACCACAGGATTCGATGACCCGTGCCCAGTAAGTGGAACTGGCGCATGCTTCCATGCCGACAAGACAATGCGGCAGGTTGGAGAAAAAGTCAGCGACTTGGGCTCGTTTGAGAGTCTTACGCAAAACAGTTCTTCCTTGCGAATCCACGCCATCCCTCTGTGTCATTGAAGGTGAGACAGCCGCCTGTTGAGAAATTAATGTAGGGCGGTTAGGAGTCTCAAGCATGAAGTTAGCACCAGCCATCGTTTCGGGAAGGGAGCCGGGGATGGGGGAGACGGAAGGAGGCCATAGGCCGACTGGAGTCTCCCCCATCCCCGGCATGAACCAACAACCCACAGACCCGGAAGTTTCCGAGGTCGTCAAACGAAGAAAGCATACTGCCGCCTATAAACTTCGCATCCTCCAAGAAGCCGATGCCTGTACCGAGCAGGGGCAGATCGGGGCCTTGCTGCGCAGAGAGG
>NZ_JPIK01000006.1 GCF_000717475.1 Desulfonatronum thiodismutans | reverse complement strand
CACCCTGTCAATGTCGACGGAGTTCATGAAGTACCTGTTGCCTGCCAGCGGTTTGACGTAATCAAAATCAGTTTTTCCTTGGACCATCAGTCCAAGCATGGTCTTCAGAATGTCTTCCGTGGATATCTGCGGCCTACCGATGGTTACCTGCTTTGCCACAGCATCAAGGCGTGCCAGTTTGGCCATCTGTGCGACAAATACCAAGCCGGCTGGACCGACTTGGAGGTTTTCCTTGTGAACCACCTTGGATATGCCCATGCTCGTTGCCCTCATCACCTGCCGGGTGAACTTCTAAAACCACTGCGTAGATGAGGCAACATATCGAAATATATGGTTTAAGTCAATAAAATTTCTGCAGTGCGACTGTATTAGCTATGCAGTAACTTCACGGATCTAGGTAAGACCTGAGGATGATTACCTCTACATCGTTGATCTCGCCGAGTAGTCGAAGCAGGTATTATGACTCGAAGAACTCAACATCACCCAACTTGATGCCATTCGATAGCACTGATGCAAGATACGCTCGTCGTTCTTCAGATAGCGATCGCGAGGCCTGGTGGATTCCATCTTCAAGAAGATCGGTGAAATTTTCATTTGTGAGCTGCGAACGAACGAACTGTTGATCGAGGTCGGAGATGTGTTTTTTGAGTTCAGCTGCGAATCGCGCGACGCGATCAAGTCTCTGATTTGAAAAAATTGTTCCGGCTACTTCGGTAAGTAGCGAACCTGCGAAGGGTATCGCGCCAAGCACTGACTTGGTGGCAGATGCTACGTAATCAACGGGGCGGTTACTTAAAGCCTTGCTGTCGATGATCTCGTTCATATCCGTTATGGCCAATGATTAAGCTAAGAGGGCCGACTTTAGCCAGCCCCAGTGAGCGAAGCGAGCGATTTGAGCGCATTGTTATACAACGCCATCGGATGCTTTGATGCTGTTGTACAGTTTTCGCCCTTCCTCAGAAAGCCCCCAGTTGGCGCTTTTAGCCGTTCCTGCTTGTACTACAAGATCATTCATTGTTAGCCATTTTATGGCTTTCTTTACTGAAACAGCGCTTAGACCTCTCTCTTGCGCGATACCACTTACGGTGCGCCAGGTGTACTTTGAGTTTCCGAGAGCATTTAAAACGCCTCGGGTTGTGTCATCTAAACTATATGCTTTGCCAGTGATCAATGATGACTCATCTTTGGTCTCTGGCTCTGCTTCTTTTGCAATCATTGCCTCTACTTGTTTTTCTAACATCTCGGCTTCAAAGCCTGCGCCTTTAAAGCGCTTAATTTTCTCAATATTTGAAAAAGCCAACGCTATTGCCGCTGCCAATATGCAAAGCCCCATTTCGGTTGGCTTGCCTAACAACCCAAAAGCGATTGATCCAGCAAGCAACACAATAAATGCTGAGGCTTGAGCAATGGTGTTAATCATGTGCGGGTTACCTGTGGTGTATAACGTAGAAATGACCGGCGGACAGTAGGCGGGCGAAAGCCCGCCGATAGGACGTCCTCTTCGTTTGGCAAGTTAGACCGGCCCCCGTGCTGCGGACGCCAAGTTGGCACAGTGCTTGCTGACATACTCAATTTGGGTGGGGTCGATTCCAAATCGAGCTCTTCACTTTGAATATCTTCCAATCCTTTATTGTAGTCTGTCTTCATTTTTCCTCTCTTTTGCGTGATAGGGTAAAAATGGTTTACCAGTTAACGCATTGTTAGCGGCCTCTCACCGATTGGCACTCATATCAGCCACGCTTCTCTCAGATTGTGAAAGTTGATTGCCTGTACACCTAAACCTGAAGCGTATTGATAGAGATGTAAGTCGGCTGTTATAAGGACCAAATTCTCCGACGCCGAGAGATTAACCAACCCTGCGTCACTTAGCCCTAACTGAAAGTAGACCTTCGTTTCCACCAAGTCCTTAGCAGGCTGATGGTGCTCTGAAATGTTCTGAACAAAAATCGAGAGGAAATCCAAAACTTTGTTTCTGTTGTCGCCTTTTACCCAATCCAGGATGTTGGCAACTTCGGCAAGGACATGAGGCGTGGTACACACCCAAGCAAACTTGCTTAGAAGATTATCAATGCCAACCGCATCTTCGGATGTGTATTCCCGTGTCCTTTTAAATTTCTCAACTTCGCCCCGGCCAAGCATACCGACTAGCAGCACTGTTAATAGGTTGCCGTCAACCAGCGCTCCACGCTTTGACGCATGGGCCAGATATGGATGAACTACCTCAAGCATCCCACATCTTCATTGAAATTAGAAGTCCATCGTCAGCATCGATACGGAAAACCTTGTACTCCCGTTTCCTTTCTTCTTCCGTTGTGGGGAAGAGGTTTGGGCCTGTTTTTCGCTTTAGAAGGTGCGGCGAGTCGTAACCAAGCGTAACAAGCCATTGGTTCTTGGCCTCATCCAATTCAACTTCTTCAAGTGCCAGATTCCTGAGGGTTTCGCCTTCAAAGAGCACTTCTGCCTGTTCTTTCGCGATTTTGACCGCACGTCCGACTGAGATGCTGGGCATCGGATTCAACTCCCTTTAAAATTTTCACCTGACCGCTAATCGCGGAGCTGGATGAAGTCAGCGCGCGATTAGCGGCGACGCAGTCGCCGGGAACGTGGCGCTCACCTGACGGAAACCGCAGAGCGAGGAACGATCTGCGCGGTTTTCCGGTCGGGTGCAGCGGCCTTGTTATGTGTTCTTTATATTAATTTTATTAATTTATGGAGTACCGAAATGGGTTCCCATTAATTTGACCGTTTCCGTACCAGACACCGTTTGTAAAGGTCGCTGAACAACTAACCACTATGGTATCGTTTGGATGTCTTTGTCTTAGAGCATTCCTAGTAGCAGTGGTAATTCGTTTCTGGGAAAGGATCTGCAGACTTTTATTTAACGCTAATCCAGTCAACGAAATTTGAAATTGCTTTTGATTGGTTGAAACATTTAATATTGGCATCACCTTTCCTCACATTTCCATCTTACACTTTCTTTACAATCTATACCTACACATTCCATCCCACTCAATTTCACCAGTATTCTTTCTGTATTGCAGAACGTTTCTGACATTTCGTTTCCATTTATGAATATCAGATGTTGGAGATTGCCGTTCATAGCCTTCATCGTCAAGAGATAGATTACGTTCAATAAGGCTGTATAGGTCGTCAAATGTCGCCAACTGCCTCATTGGCAACTTTGTTACGATACAGTCCAAAATTTCAGGTAATTGAATCATTGATTATATTTCTTCCTCTCATTTATTGATGATCTTCACATAACGGACTTGCATCACCGGCATCCACCCGCCGCTAAGTAGACACTTTCCGAAAATATACTGCTGTATCACTGTCCGGTGGATGCTACGGATAGCTGAACTTTTATTTTAAAACTAGCTTTGTTATTTCCTCTGCATATATATAAATAAACACTGGCAAGCCGATTAAAAAAATAAAAATAGCAACGATTGGAGCCTTTGGCGTCTTGTAGACCTCAGTCCACTCTTCCCCAAGTACATCTTTTGTAAACTTCACCAACTCGACTTCATGCATGGAGTACTTTGACCAGTCAGGATTTCTCTTGCTGGCCTCTTGAACCATTGACTGCACATGCTCAAATATTTTTCGTTGCTTAAATTCATCATTTAATAGCAACTTAATTTTCTGGCTTTTTGAATGAATTTGGCTAAATATATCTTTGTTCGCTGGGATCATTTCTGTGTTCATCAGCCTCATACTCTCGGCGAGCTCAAGAAAATGAGCGATCTCATTCCTTAAATCGCTCATCCACTTTTCAACTAAATTTCCTTTGTAATGCTTAGTTTGATAAACAACCGAGATTACGGCTCCAGCAATGACCCCCAAAGTGCCACTTAAAATAGAGCTCAGTAACAAAAAACCATTGCTGCTCATGTATGAATCTCTCCTTTTTTAGCTAACGCCTCAATAACCGGCGCAGCTTTGCTGCGTCCGGCCTCGCAGGGGCGTAGTTAATTGATTTGTTATACACATGCTCACTTTTTACCTTTTTCCTAAGCGATGAAGAGTACTTTGCTTTTGCTTGAAGTGTGTTTTTATTCATCTTGTTTAAAGGCTCTTCAATACTCTCATATAGTCGATCTTTTGACCTTATCACCTGACTAAAAAAATACTTTTTGAACTGGGATAGCTCAACTTTACCTTTCTCTAATGAATATTTTTGAAAGCTCACGCTAGTAAAAATAAAGAAAGATGCAAACAAGATTGTCAGCTGAAACCATATAGCTTGATATGCCTCATACTCCCCCGAAGAGTTTTTGAGCAAAGTGGAATAAGCCAAAATGGTAAATATAGAGACAACAACAAACATGACAATTACGGGTAATTTTCTAACAGGTTTTCCTGCCACTTTAATTTTTATGATTTGAAATAATGTATAAATTGAATAAATTAGAAACGGAAATCCTACGTAGCCAAGATCAATTCCAGAGAAACTGTACTTAACGAGATCTAACCAGTAGATACTCCCAAGTATTAATGCTGCAATAAAACTTACAAAAATGTCTTTTTGTATACTGTTAGCATAATTTTTATACAGCTTGCCATTCCGTCCAGAGGCAGACATTAAGTAGTCTATTATTTCGACGTAGAATATCGGCCAAAATACAGCCGTCCCACCCAGTATGTATATAAATTTAACTGACTCAATAAGCTCAAAGTTATATAAAAGTGAAAACGGGTTGGTCTTTAGCGCAAAGCAAGCCCAAACTAATGACAAAACTAAGAGTGAATAAAATACGACTCTATGAAAATACTTCATAGCCATCCTTGTGTATAATCGCGGCGACGCAGTCGCCGGGAACGCCAGCCATAACCGGCACCAGGAAGCGGAGCGCAGCGTAGCTTTCTAGCGTCCGAGTTTATGGCATTGTTATGCGCTCTATCCAATTGCTATTGCCTTTGTGATTACAATCAAAAGAGCAAGTGATATATAGAACCCCCAAACAGAAAAATGGAAAGGGGTCAAGTCTGCTCTTGGCTTGCTTTTAGCTTGAATATCCCGCCCCCTCAAGGAAACAAAACCTGCCATCCACCGCAAGCAATGCCCTGCTCCAGACCCGAAAACCATTCGAGTATTCCAGGATAGCAAGCCCGGAAATTTGACAGGTAGGCGCGGATGGCCGCGGACTTTTGCACAGTACAACCGGAACGCATGCCGAGGTCTCTTTTCATGCCGGACACCCGCACAGTTCAGGTTGAACACGCATCAGTCCAAGTTTGCCTCTCATGGGTATCGGGGGGATTCGGGCCGGATTCTCCAGAAGCCAGGCATACAGCGTTCCGGTGAGGGGGCCGGGATTGTGATGGCGGCCGCGCCATTGTTCCCAGGTCGCGGGAGCGAATGCCATGCAGTCCGTCAGTTCACAACGGCCCACGAGCGCACCAAAGGCCAACTGCTTCTCGTCCAGGTGAATCCGCTGAAAGAGCTTTCTTTCCCGCGCCATCCCGGCATGCAGCCACAGCGGCCCCCGGTGCTTGGTCGTCCACGAACGGACCTCAATGCTCTTGCGGCCCAGAAGGATCAGCTCAACCCAAGGCTGGCGAATGCTCAGAGCGAGCCGGGTTGGGTCCGTGGTCATGTTCGTTATGGCCGGTTGGGTTGATGGAATTTGAAGAGAATATCCGGAATTGAAAGGTCTTCCGTTACGGACCAGAAGGAAAGCATGTCAAGCTCTTTTTGCTTTTGTGCAGCCAAAAGTAGCAGGTGATTCCTTCCGGCCGCAGCCATGGAAAGGGGTCAAGTCTGCTCTTGGCTTGCAAGCATTCTTTTTTCGGCGAATCCGCTCTTGTCCGAAGCGCCTTTTCCACCTTCAGCCTGGACGGAAGCCGGAGCAGGATCCTCTGTGTCATGTGGCATTCAGGTGGGTTTGCGTCAAGGGCAAGCTCCAAGCGTGAACGACATCCTGCCGCCAAAGCAGTTCCGCAACCCAGGCAATAAACTGACACTATTGGATTTTCTTGAGCAAGGCGAGAAGTTTTTCACGGATTTCCGGCAGTTTGTTCAGTTGGCGATGATTTGTGTGAGTCCACGGTCCACGTCCGTTGCATGGCTCCGTCCTCTATCAGCCAGAGTGAAGTTCGCTTTTTGAGTTCAGAGAAAACCCGCGTCTCGGCCTCTGACCAGTCCACATACACCTTGGAAAGGCCCGAGCGCGGACCATGAACCGGCGATCCAGGGCGAGGGTTGGCCAGTTCCATGCATCAGAGACGTCGCGGCCACGGGGGCGCTTCGGTGTTCCTGAAACGCCCGGCGGTAGGAAGCGCCGTCCAGGATGCCGATGGCGTTCCAGTAGTAGGGAGAATTCTGGTCCGAGATCTCGACGGGCGTTCGGAAGGCCGCATAGGCCGTGGCGTAGTGGTTGCGAATTCCAGGATTGTTTCGCACGTCGGCCCAGAGCTGATCCATGCGTTGCGGGCTGAGTTCGCCAGGGCCGTACGCGCGGCTGAAGATCTGCCCGGCCTGCCCGGCGTCCCCGGTCAGGGCGGCGTAGTTCTCGTTGAAGTAGTGGGCCAGGAAGTCCCCGGTGAACAGAATGAGGTCCGGCCCCGGGACATGCTTGCGCATGTCCCGCAGGGACTCGCGCAGCAGCCGGTAGTTGGTCTCCCGGCCCGTGGACGGATAGACCCCGTGGATCGCGGATTGCGTGAAAATCCGGCCCCAGTCCGCATGGTCCGCTTCGGTGAGATCGGCGACGATATCCGGGTCGGCGAAGGGATCGAAGTGGATGTCCGAGAACCATAAGACCTGACTGTCGCCACCGTCCCCGGACCCGCTGCAGGAAAACAGCAGCAGGACCGAAAGAACCAACAGCCAGGCCGCCCCCTGCCGGGAAAAGAGATACAGTCGCATTGAGTCCTCCTTTTCAGGGGCTCAAATCCATCAGGTTGAGCGAAAAACCGGAGTCATTGAGCAGCACCAAAAATTCGCCCCACGGGAGGTTCGAAGTCATCGAGAAACGCCTGCAACGCAATGAACAACTCCCCAAATACCATGTGACGATTCGACCGGCTCCCGCGTAGTCCTGTTACGATTTTTTCAGGGAGTTACCTTGGAAGAAATACGGAAGAACTTTCCCAGCCTGCCGGTGGTGATGTTCACCGGCGTAGCTGACCTGAATACCGCGGTGGCGTGCATGAAGATGGGCGCCGTGGATTACCTGGTCAAACCGGTTGAGCCGGAAGAACTGTGCGCCTCGACCCTGGAGCATCTCCCCGCGAAAAAGGGGCAGTCCGGGCTGCCCACGGCCCTTTGACAAACAACTCATGGACAACCTGCTGCGGGAATATGATTCGGCCCGATTTGCCGCCGACGCTGACCCGGAAGCCGGAGCCCTGGCTGACTGGCTGGCCAGACGTTTTTCGGACATCGATTGTTCCCTGCAAAAGGCCGCCCAGGAGCTGGGCATCAACACAACCTACCTGTCCAGGATGGTTGCCCGGCAATGGCGCATGCCGTTCAGACAACTGGTGAACACGTTGCGCCTGGCTTACTTTATCCAACTGGTTTTACGGGAACAGAACGACAAGGCCCCCCTGGAGGGCCTTGGCCGGAAAGCTGGCTGGGCCAACCGGTCCACCTTCTACGGAGCGGTGAAATACCATACCGGGCTTACACCGTCCGAGCTGATCGCGATCGTTTCTTGAGTTTCTCCAGCCCGGACGCCCGGAATATGTCGCTCCGGCCAACCTTTCTTCGCAGTGCGGCCTTGTAAATCTCCTTGTCTCTTCTTGGACCAACGGCCAGGACAAAAACAACCACCTCATGCCCCCGCACCTGATACACGACCCGACAATCACCAACCCGCAGCTTGCGAAAATCAGCCAGGCCAGCGGACAGAGGAACGCCGAATTCCAGGGGAGATTGGGTCAATTTCTGGTCGATGGCCCGGACAATGCGCCGAGCCATGGCCGTGCCCACGCTTTCCAAATCCTCCTCGACATCGTGGTGATACAGGATCTTCCAGGTCATGGAGCGAATTTCTCCATCATTCGATCATGCGGGACGGCTTTGTCCCGGTCAAAGGATTCCAGCCTGGCCATGGCCAGCGAGGCCAGACGCAGATCCTCGATCTCTTCCCGCATGGATTCGTAGGCCGCCATGGAGAGCAGGACGGCTCTGGGTTCGTTGTTCTTGAGGATGATCAACTCTTCAGCCTCGCCGCGTTCCAGGGCTTCCAGGGTAAAGGATGTCTTTTTGGAAAGCGTTGTGGCGGAAATAAAATCTTGGGCACGCATTATCATGTCTCCTGTTGTTGAATCGGATAATTGTGCACAAAATAATCCGATCCAGAGAAGCGGTCAAGCAATGACGAGGTGGTTTCAGGAAGGCTCATTATGCGTCTCAGTCAGGCGGACCGTCACGCTCCTCGTCCTTGGAGCAGCGCGGCACCTGGCTGATGGCCTCGAAAATTTCATCCTGATGATTGCGGGTTGTTCAAGGACAACCGGGTCTATTTCCGCATCTTGTAGGGGCAGGCCTCGCGTCTGTCCTGCATCCATCTCCCCTATCCCGGAAGCAGGCTCAAGAAATTGGTCAAGGCCACCTTCCCGGCCTTTTCCGGGCTCAAGGCGTCCAGTAGTAGGTAGTATTTGGTGATGTTTTGGTTGTACGTCGCGAAGTGGCCGATGTTGTCCGAGCCGATCATGAAACGGTCGGAAAAGTCCGAGATCAGCGTCAGCCAGTAAGGGCGGACCTGCCCGGGGCTGCCGGGGTCGAGGACGTAATTCTCGAAGATCAGCCAGGACAGGTCGATGTACAGGTTGTCGTGCTTCGTGAGCATTTCCCGCAACAGTCCCGTATAGGCGGGCTGGTCCAGGTCCAGCATCCGCGACAGCCCGGCGTGGGCCCAGATGATCACGGTCCTGGGGTGTCGGGACAAAGCCTCCTGCACTTCGTAAACGTAGATGGGGCGGTCCAGCCGGTTGCGGGAGGTGGCGTTGTTGTGCAGGTTCACGGGCAGATTTTTCTGGGCCGCCAGGTCGTAGACCGGGTCCAGGGCCGGATGGTTGGCCCGGGCCGTCTCCCCGTAGGTCAGATTGGTCAGGTCGTCCCGGTGGCCGAAAACCTCGCCGATGCCCTGCCACAGCCCGGGATATTCCTCCAGCATCCGCTCCACGTGGAGCACGGCATGCTTGTCCGTGGCGTTGAACCCGCAGATGAAGGGATGAAACCGGGAACGAGCCTGGTCGGGCAGTTCCATGACGCGCCGAGCCACGATGAAATCCGTGGCTGAGTACCAGTAGGTCCGGCCGTTGTCGTCCAGGTAATACCGGGGCTCTTCCGGCTCGGCGGCGTCCCATTTTTTGACCAGGGGCATCCCGGAGATCATGGTGTGCTCGACGCCCGCGTCTCCCATGGCCCGTAACAAGGCGTCCATGCCTTCGGTCTTCTGCAGAAAATCCACGTAATGGAAATGGCTGTCCGCCACCATGTACCTGACGGCTTCATCCGAACTTGAATCAGATCCGGCGGCCAGAGCTGAAAATGGCCCCGAAATGCCCTGAACGCCTCCGGCCAACGCTCCGACGGCGGCGATCTTCAAAAATGCTCTGCGATCCATATTTTTCTCCTTCATTTGTGCATTCACTGCGTCACGCCTTCTTTGCATAGATCAGCTTGTCCGCCGCGATGTAACAGGCCACCGCCACGATCATCCCGTTCAGGGCGGCAATGCCCACGGTGACGAAGTTACCCACCAGGGCGGCCGCCACAACGCCGATGATCGCTCCCCAGTCCACGGTCCGCTGAGAGAACTGCTCGTTCCTGTATTTATCCCGGTGCAGGAAGAAATCCAGGGCGATGATCGCGCCCACCGGCGGGAGGGTGGCGTTCAGAAAGCTCAACCAGCCGATGAAGTTGAAGTAGAGCCACATCGAGCTCGCCGTGCCGATCACGCCGGCGATCAAAACCATGGGGCGTTTGCGTATCTTTGTGATGTTGGAGAGTCCGAGGCCGGATGTGTACAGGGCGTTGTCGTTGGTGGTCCAGATGTTGGCGCCAAGGACCAGAATGGCAGGTATGGCAAGCCCCTGGGCGATCATCACGTAGAAAATGTCGTCCTGACCGGTAAAAGCCCCTCCCACTGCACCGAAGGCGAACATCAGGGTATTTCCGATGAAGAAGGCTATCACAGTGGTGATGACGGCGATCTTGTTGTTTTTGGCAAAGCGGATGAAGTTTGGCGTGGCAGTGCCGCCACTGACAAAGGAACCGATGACCATGCCCACGCCGGCAAATACCGTCAGGTCCCCGGCGGAGCGGGCAAAGATCCCGACAAGGCCCCCCCCTTCCACGGTGGCCGTTACCATGGAGTACACACCCAGAATCGTGATCAGCGGTACGGAAATAAAACTGATCACCTCAAGCCCTTTGATTCCAAAGTACGCCGATCCCGTCATCAACGTCCCGGCAAGAATCAAAAGTGTGAACGGGCTGATATTCAATAGCTGCGCCGAGGGGATGGCGAACATGGCCACGCCGACCCCGAACCAGCCTATCTGAGTGAAACTTATCAGCGCCGAAGGCAGGTACGACCCAAGAGAACCGAATGATCGTTGGGCAAGAAGATCAAGGCTCAACCCGGTGGTGCTGCCGATATAGGCCAGCGTTCCGGTGTACGCCCCAAGTATTGCCCCCCCGATGACGACCGCCAGCAGGAAATCATGGAGATCCAGTCCGTTCCCGATTTTCGCGCCGACACTCATGCTCGCCGAGAAAAAGGTAAACCCGAGCATGATCACGAACATGGACCAGAATCCCTTGCGTGCCGTGAATGGAACTCTCTCCAGGGAATAATCCGCGTCCACGTGGCGTGGCTTGGTGTCTTTCATCTTCGCTCCAGCCTGAGAAACCTGATGTCTTTTTGTAACTGCTCAAAAGACCGGGCAGTGCCAGAAAGCTCTCTTGCAACTGGATTCCCGCCTTCGCGGGAATGACTTAGGATGTGGTGCTTCACAAAGCTCGTTATGCCCGCGAAGGCGGGCATCCAGACCATGCTTGCCACAAGTTTTTGAGCAACTACGAATTACTCGCGTTAATCGTAACAGGGCGCGCATGCGGCATCAGCCCTTCAAACACACCACCCGACCCACTCCGTCTTCCACTTCAACGCCGTGCGTCTCGTGGGCAAAGCCGGGAAACAGGCGGTCAAAAGCTTCCAGGGCCTTGAGGTAGCCCAGGATCGGCCCGTCGGCCCGGCCGGCCTCTTCGCCGGGCATGAGCAGTGGAATGCCCGGCGGATACGGCACCACTCCGGTGGCCACGACCCTCCCGGCCATGGCGTCCAGGGGCACGGTCTCCACGTCGCCGCGGACCAGGTGCTCGTAGGCCCGCACCGGGCTCATCGCGGCGCGGGGCAGGGTGGAAAAGGCCCGGGCCATGGCCTCGGTGGTTCCCAGGTCGTGCATGGCCCTGAAAATGGCGTTGCCCAGGTCTTTGAGGCTCATGCCGAAATAGCGGTCCCCGTGCTCCGCCATCAGTTCCGGCAGCACACGGGGCAGCGGAGTGTTGGCGTCGTAGTGGCGTTTGAAGTCGTACAGCGCGTTGACCAGGGTTCCCCATTTGCCCTTGGTGATGCCCATGGAAAACAGGATCAGGATCGTGAAGTCCGTGGTCTTTTCCACCACGATGCCCTGGGCTCCCAGGAAGGCCGAAACCACGCAGGCCGGTATTCCGGCCTGGCCCACGCCCCCCGCCGCCGTAGCGCCCGGGGTGAGCACGGAGACCTTGATCGGGTCGAGCATGCAGTAGCCGTCCTCGATGTCGCCGAATCCGTGCCAGTCTTCACCGGGGCGGAGAACCCAGGGGGACGGATCCCCGGTCAGGAAGTCCAGGGGGGCTTCGTGGAAGGCAACGGCCTGGCGGGCGACCGGCGGCCGGACGGTTTCCGGTTGCCAGGTGCTGAAGAACCAGTCCCCCCTGGCCGCGTACTCGGCATGCAGGCGGGACATCATTTGGCGAAATTCCACGGCTTCATGAATGGACTCCGACGTCAGGGCCAGGCCGCCCTGGCCGTCCATCATGCCCGCGGACACGTCGATGGAAGCGATCAGCGGATACAGCGGCGAGGTGGAGGCGTGCATCATGAAGGCCTCGTTGAAGCGCTGATGTTCGATCTTTTTGCGTCCGTCGCGGACGTGGATCATGGAGGCCTGGGACAGGGCGGCCAGCAGCTTGTGGGTGGACTGGGTGGCGAAAACCGTGGGCTTGTTCGGATCGTGGGCCGCGGGATCCCCGTGCATGGCGAAGCGGTCGCGGTACAGGGGATGGAAGCGGGCATAGCCGTACCAGGCCTCGTCAAAATGCAGCCGGTCCAGGCTGGCCCCCAGCAGCTCCTCAATCCGGGCCACGTTGTAGCACAGGCCGTCGTAGGTGGAATTGGTGATCACCGCATGCACGGGAGTGGGATCAACCTGGCCCGTGACCATGGGGTTGTCCTGAATAGCCCGCCGAATCGCCTCAGGGGTCAGGCGCTGGGAAGGAATCGGGCCGATGATGCCCAGGCCGTTGCGCGAGGGAATCAGATAGGTGGGAATGGCGCCGGACATGGTCATGGCGTGTTCCACGGACTTGTGGCAGTTGCGGTCGCACAGGGCCACCTGGTCCCGGGTCACGCTGGCCATCAGGATGACCCGATTGGAGGTGGAGGAGCCGTTGGTGACGTAGTAGGTGCGGTGCGCGCCGAAGACCCGGGCCGCGTTCTTTTCGCCCTCGCCGATGGGCCCGGAATGGTCCAGCAGGGAACCCAACTCCCCCACGGAAATGGACAGGTCCGAGCGGAGCAGGCTTTCCCCGAAAAAGTCGAAAAACGCCCGGCCGGCCGGTGTCTTCAGAAAGGCCGTGCCCCCGGTGTGGCCCGGCGTGTGCCAGGAGTATTCATGACCCTTGGAAAACTGGGTCAGGGCCTTGAACATGGGCGGCAGCAGGCCCGAGCGATAGCGGACAATGGCCGAGAGAACCCGCCCGCCGATGAAGTGCGTGGTGTCCTCCAGCATCCAGATGAATCCGTCGACGCGGGCCAGGATTTCCGTCGGCACCCCGGCGGGCGAGGCGTGGTCCGACAGCAGAAATATGGGCAGATCCGGGTTCCGTTCGCGGACGGCGTCCACCACCAGGGCGGCCCCCTCGTGGCCGCCCTGCAGCTCCCAATCCACCAGGACGCAATCAATGGCCGAGTCGAACCGGATCCGGGCCACGGCGTCGTCGGCCCGCTGGGCCAGGGACACCAGGACGTCCCGGCGTTGCAACTCGGCCGCCAACATGCGGACAGCCTCCCCGTAAACGGTTTCATCCCGGAGTTCATCGTCCACGATCAGGGCGCGCTTGGCCAGTTGCCCGGTCACGGTCCGCGCGGCCAGGGGGTCGGGTTGACAGGTCAGGGGCAGGCTGCACGCACCCGTGCCCGTGCCTATACCCGAGGGCTGGTCAAACCTGGCCAAGGCCGGTTCCGCGACCAGGGCCAGGGCCCCGGTCCCGGTAACCTTCATAAACTTGCGGCGATCCATAAATGGTTCTCCTTTTGAGCGTCTCTCTTGGTCAAAAAAAAGTCATCAACGATTTTCATCGATGATGACTTTTTCCACGAACCTTGCCAAGGCACAAGGCGAACCCAGTCGCCTTACTTCCCGAAGTCCTTCTTCATGTCCGCGATGAACGTGTCCAGCAGGTCCTTGCTCACATGCTGCATGATCAGCACGTGGGCCAGCTTGCCCTGTTCCGGGTTCTCGTCCGGGGCCAGGCCGTAGTAATCCATGATCATCTGGCTGGGCCGCTCAAAGAACACGGTGTTGGAATACTCGTTGAGCCAGGATTTGATGCCCAACTTTTGCAGCTCCGCGTGCAGGTATTCCGCGCTGGCAATGAGCTGGGCTGCCTGGTTCTCGAAAACGTTGGGTTCGGAGAAGGTGATCTTCCACCACAGCTTGAGCGGGGAAATGGCGCTGCGGGAGCAGGTGATGGTGGGCACGGCGTCCTTGAGGTAGGCCACCTCGAAGGGATTGATGTTGTCGCGCACGTACTGGGTGGAGATGAAAACACCCGCGGGCTCGTCCAGGCCCCAAAACTTGTGCCCGGAAATGGCGATGGAATCGAAGCCCATCTTGGCGCTGTTCACCAGGTCGCTGGCCGGGGGCGGCAGAAAGCCCAGGATGCTTCCGAACAGGGCCGCGTCCTGGTGGCGGTACACCGCGGGCGGGCCGACCTTCTCCAGGATGGCGTTGATGCCCATCTGATTGTCGATGCCGCCCTTGAACGTGGTGCCCATGGCGATGACCACCAGGGCCGGGCGGGTCGGATCAAGCTGGGCTTCAAAATCGGCCAGATCCATCCGGCCCATGGGATCGGCCTTGATCAGGCGCAGTTCCAAACCCTGGACATCGGCCAGCTTTTTGATGGAATAGTGGGCCTCCTCGGAAACGTAGGCAAGGGGCGGCAGATCGGACTGGGCCTGCAAGACCTTCTTGCCGAAGTACATGCCGTGGTTGTTGCCGTCGGTTCCGCTGGCGGTGACGAAGCCCCAGTAATCCTTGTCAAACCCGAATCGGGGCGCGAAATAGTCGATGACATCCCGTTCGAACGGGTGGCTGTTCAAGAGCAGAGAGCTGGTCTTGTACGGGTCGCCCACGTTGTTCATGGCCGCCTCGTAAAGCCCGCTCTCCTTGTACCACTCGTAAAATCCAGCCAGCTCCGTGTCCTGGTTGATGGGATAGCCGATGAAATGAGGCCTGCTTTGCAGCATTTCCGCGGCATAGGAATTCAGCCAATCCATGGCTTTTTGCTGCTCCACGCTCCGTGCCAGGGCGGGGGAAGACAAGAAAAGAGCCAGGGCCAACAAGGCCCCTGTCAGGATAAAACTCCGGGACAAGCGAGACGATGTGTTCATGGGAAGTACTCCTTTTTATGGGTTGATGATTTATATTTCCCCTCAAGTAGGGTTGCTCATCTTTCGAGATTGCGATTCAACAAAATAATATGACGTCCGGTGCCGGAATATGCTTGCGCATGTCTTGCAGAGACTCTCGCGGCAGTCGATAGTTAGCCTCAAAACCCATGGGCGGAGAGGTTTCGTGAATCGCGGATTGAGAGATAATCTGGATCCTGAGAGTTTGAATATTTTTGCAGCGACGCGGCAATTGGGAGTTTTTCAAGTGCTATGCCGCTAGTCCCTGAACCTGCCTGACGGCTTGGGCATATGATGCCAGAGTCTTTTGCATGATCTGGTCCAGGGTGCCTTGCTCATGAAGCAGGGCATGGCCATTTTCCGCCAGCTTGGCCCGCAGGCTGGGGTTGTCCGCGAGGAGTTCGATTTGTCGGGCGAGATCATCCGAATTGGCCGGTTCGGTCAGCAGGCCTGTTTCGGCGTGTCGAACCCGTTCCGGAATGCCGCCGACATTCGTCGCCACGACCGCTGTTCGGCAGGCCATGGCTTCGGCAATGGCCAAGCCTTGAGCCTCATAGCGCGAAGGTTGGACAAAGATGTCCAGGGCGCACAGAATTTCCGGAGTATCCTCACGAAAGTCCAGGTGTACGATGGGATTTCCGGGATCAAGGCTGCCGAAGCATCGCCGAATGGTCCCCTGAATATCCGTGAGGACCGAGCGAGAATCATTGGTGGGGGAGCCGACCATGACGAACTTGCAGTCGGTTCTTTTGGCCAGTAGTGTTTCCGCGGCCCGCAAAAAAAGCTGATGCCCTTTTTCCGGGCGCAGCATGGAGACCATCCCCACCAATATTTGATCGTCATTGACCTGTAATTCATCCCTGAACCGCCGTCCGTCACAATCCGGATGAAATTTCGCGACATCAACTCCGTCCGGGATGATGTCGATCCTGTCCAGGTCAAAGCCGAATTCCGTGTTCAGGGTGCGTTGGAGAGTCGAGGTCGGACAGATGATCCGGTGGCAGAAAAGGCGGTAGCTCAGGCGCGTGGAGCTTTTTTGGCGGCCGCTGACATGAATGTTCTGCATGCGCACGGTGGGTCGTCCGCAAAATTTCATGGACGCGCACAGATAGGCGTCCACCCCGGTATGAATGTTGACGATGTCCGGGCCGAACATCCGGGCAATGCGACGCAGACGCAAAGCCGCCAAGACATTATACCGTTTGCGCATCACCAAGGACCGCACGGGAAGGCCCCTGTCGCGGCCGACGATGTAAAGCCGGGAGTCCGGCTCGCAGACCAGAAGAACTTCATGGCCGTTGCGGACCAGCCACTCCATTTCCGTAAGCAACCGGGACTCTTTGCCCCCCCAATTGCGTCCGGCATTCACATGCAAGATACGCACAACCTTTTACCTCTTTTAGGATGCCCGATCCCAGGGCATGGGCCATGATCAAAAACTATACTTCACTGCACGGGATGCGGGAATTGTTTCAAACAGGCGTACCCGTCCTGACCTACCATCAGATCCGGTCCTGCCCCTGGAAAGCCCGTATCCGAGGGCTGTACGTCAGTCCGCGCGTACTCAACCGCCAGATTGCGGAACTGAAGGCCGCGGGATTTTCTTTTGTCGACCTGCCTGCCTCGTTTGCCTCACGGAATGAACAAAAAAACGTCGTCCTGACTTTTGACGACGGCTATTCCAATGTTTTGGCGAATGCCGCTCCGATTCTTCAACGGCATCAGGCCCCGGCCATGCTCTATGTCGTGGCCGGGATGCTCGGAAAGACCAATGTTTGGGATACGGTCCATGGGGAAGTCGTCGGTTCCTTGATGACCAAAGAGCAGGTCCGGGAATGGCTGGATCAAGGCTTGAAGATCGGCTCGCACACCATGACCCATCCTCATTTGCCCGCAATTTCTCGTCGTCAAGCCATGCAGGAAATTGACGGTTCGCGCAAGATGCTTGAAGACGCTTTTCAGGTTCCTGTACTGTCCTTTTGTTACCCCTATGGCGAGTATACACCGCAAATTGTCGAACTTGTCCGGCAGGCGGGATACCAGACCGCGGTCACTTTGGATCCGGGAGTCAACGATAACGGCCAAGACCCATTCCTGATCAAAAGGTTCGGGGTCCGCAGGCCGATGAATCCACTGAAACGGCTTTCGCGGCTGATCCGTGGCAAAGAGATTGACTAACCAACCTCGCGGGAGATCCTGACAACGTCTCCAAAGCTTGCGGACTCAACCTTTTTGACCGGCGACGGACCCAGGAGAAGCGGAGGATTTGTGGGGGAGCGTAATCTTTGAATCGAGCTTGGAGGCAGTGAATCATGAGCCGGACTCAGATTGTTCATCCCGCCCGCGTCACGGGGCTCAACCAGAACGCCGAGAGCCCCCGCGGTCCGATCGTCTACTGGATGAGCCGGGATCAGCGGGTCCGGGACAATTGGGCTTTGCTCTTTGCCGCGAACCTGGCCCTGGAGCGCAATGTCCCGCTGGTCGTGGCCTTTTGTCTTACCCCCTCCTTCCTGGGCGCGACCATCCGGCAGTATGGGTTCCTGCTCAAGGGACTGGCTGAGGTGGAGGAGGACCTGCGTCGCCGCAACATTGCCTTTGTCCTCCGGGTGGGGGAGGTTCCCCAGGTTCTGCTGGACATGCTTCGTGAATTCAATGCCGGAGCCCTGGTTACGGATTTCGATCCGCTCCGTGTCAAACGGTCCTGGAAGCAAGAGGTGCTGGAGAACCTGACCATTCCGTTCCATGAGGTGGATGCGCACAATATCGTGCCCTGCCGGGAGGTCTCCCCAAAGCAGGAGTACGCGGCCCGGACCATTCGTCCCAAGATCCACCGTAGGCTGGATGAGTTTCTGACCCCGTTTCCCGAGGTTCCCACCTTCCCCGCTCCACCCTCGTCGGATGTCTTCAACAAGGCCACGGATTGGGACGCCGTCAGAACGCGTCTTCGGGTAAACAGCGACGTCGCGGAAGTGGACTGGCTCCGCCCGGGCGAACGCGGTGCGGAGGCAGTGTTCGGCGACTTTCTGGAGCATCGCCTGGACGCGTACTCCCAGCGCAACGACCCCAACGCCCCGGTGCTTTCCAACCTCTCCCCGTACTTGCATTTTGGACATATCTCGGCCCAGCGCGTCGCCTGGGAGGTGATGCGCTCATCTGCATCCAGCGAGTCCAGGGAAGCTTTTCTGGAGGAACTGATCGTCCGCCGGGAACTGGGGGACAACTTTTGCTGGTACAACCAAACCTACGACCGGGTGGACGGGTTTCCGGACTGGGCCAGGAAAACCCTGGACAAACATCGCGTGGACAAACGGGAATACGTCTACGATCTCCAAGCCTTCGATTCCGCCGCTACCCACGACTCGCTCTGGAACGCGGCCCAGCGGGAAATGACCAAGACCGGGAAAATGCACGGCTACATGCGCATGTATTGGGCCAAAAAAATCCTGGAATGGACCTCTTCCCCTGAAGAAGCCTTGGAGTTCGCCGTCCTGCTCAACGACAAGTATGAACTGGATGGACGGGATCCCAACGGCTACGTCGGTATTGCCTGGAGCATTGGAGGCGTACACGATCGGCCTTGGTTCGAGCGGCCGATCTTCGGACAGATCCGCTACATGAGCGCCGCGGGCTGCGCCCGCAAGTTCGATGTTCCAGAATACATCCGGCGATTTTCCCCTGAAGACCGCCCCGCGAGTCGATAGCAACCCATTGCAGACTTCCCCTCCACCGCAAACCCCAAGGAACCGCCATGCCCCGTTGGCTCAATCTGCTCAAATCCATCAAGTCCGTGCTCATTTCACCCGGAGATGCGGGAGTCGCCTCCATCAATGCCGAACAGGCCCGGGATATGCTGAACACGGAACCGGAGGTCCAGATCGTGGACGTTCGGCAGCCCAAGGAATACCGTCAAGGCCATATTCCCGGAGCACGATTGCTGCCCGTGGCCGATCTGGACGAAAAGCTGGATGCACTGTCCAAGGACAAGCCGGTTTTGGTCTACTGCGCCGTCGGCGGCCGGAGCAAGGTCGCGGCCCACATGCTGGCCGGAAGAGGCTTCGAGCGGGTGTTGAACCTCAGTGGAGGCTTCAAGGCTTGGAACGGCTGGACCGGTTTCGGGGACTACGAACTCGGCCTGGAGCACTTTACGCCGTCCATGTCCCTGGAACGGACCCTGCAAGTGGCCTATCTCATGGAAGCGGCCTTGGAAGCCTTCTATCGGGATATGACCGGCAAGGTTGCCGACCCGGAGGCCGCCCGACTTTTCCAGACCCTGGCCGATGTGGAAGTGAAGCACAAAGCCGCCGTGGCCGGACGGATAGGGGATGCTGACGTCCCGAAGAATCTCAGCGACGAGGCCGTTCCCGAGGGAGGCATGCCTCTGGAGGAACATATGCGCCGCTTGGGCGTGGACCTGAACCGCGCCGAGGATATAGTGGACTTTGCCATGGCCGTGGAGGCCCAGGCCCTGGACCTCTACTCTCGCGCCGCTTTCCAGGCCCAGGGCGATGTCCGGTCCTTTCTGGAAACCATGGCCGCCGAGGAGAAAACGCACCTGCGGCTTCTGGGCGAACTGCTGGACCGGCCGTAGCGGTTTCCGAAGTCAATCCGCAACAAAGGAGCACGCCACACCATGCCCAGACTACTCCTGGCCGGAGCCGGCCACGCGCACATGGCCGTGATGGCCGCCATTCCGGAATTGGTGGCCAAAGGCCATCAGGTTACCGCCATTGGCCCCGGAGAGCGCCACTACTATTCCGGCATGGGGCCGGGTATGCTCGGGGGGACCTACCAGCCGGAGGAGATCAGCTTTCCGGTGCGTGACATGGTGGAGAGTCGGGGCGGCGTCTTTCTTCAGGACAAGGTCGCGACCATTGATCCAGCCCGCCACGTAGTGATTCTGGAGTCCGGCCACGAAGAACCTTATGACGTGCTAAGCTGCAATCTGGGCAGCTTCGTCCCTCAAGACATGATCGTCGACAATCCTGGGGAGATTGAAAAGGACGATGCATCACGGGCCGTTTTCCCGGCCAAACCCATTGAGCAGCTCTGGAATGCCCGCCGACGCATTCGTGAGTTGGCCCGCGATCGTCCGGTCCGGGTGGGGGTGTGCGGCGGCGGACCGGCTGCCCTGGAAATCGCCGGCAACGCCTGGTCCGCGGGCAGGGAAAACGGAGGCAAAGGTTGCGTGGTTCAAATGTTTGTCGGCGGCAAACTGCTCAGGACCATGCCGGAGAAAGTCCGCCGCCTGGCCGGAAAGGCGCTGCTCGAGCGGGGAATCGAGGTCATGGAAGGGAGCTACGTGCGGTCCGTGCAAACCGGGGAAGTTCTCCTGGAAAACGGACAGCGGTATGCCCAGGACGTGATCTTTTTGGCCCTCGGGGTCCGGCCCTCGCCGGTCTTTCGGGCATCCGGCCTGAAAGTGAGCGAGGACGGCGGGCTGCTGGTTGGTCAATACCTGCAAAGCCTTTCCCACCCGGACATTTTCGGTGGGGGCGACTGCATCACCTTCGCTCCCGGACCGCTAGCCAAAGTGGGCGTCTATGCCGTGCGTCAGAACCCCGTGCTGCTGCACAACCTTCAGGCCCAACTACAAGGACGTTCTCTCAAAACCTTTGATCCGGGTGGAGCCTACCTGTTGATCTTCAATATCGGCAAGGGGCAAGGCATCCTGCACAAAAGCGGTATTGCTTTCGGCGGCCGCGCGGCCTTTTGGATCAAGGACTACATCGACCGCAAATTCATCAAGAAATTCCTTCCAAACGCGCCCTCTGGAACGCACTGAAAAAAAATCAACGTCGTGAAAAAAAACGGCCCGGCGGCGTGTTCACCACGCCGCCGGGCCGTTTCGTCATTTCCGAGAAAGCAATAGCGGATTTGGCCTGTGCTGCACGAACTACAACTTCGCGTGCCGCTCGATATGATCGCGGTATGCCAGGACCCCTTGCAGAAGGTTCGTGGCCAGGGTCCGCAGGTAGGCGTCGGTATTCAGGAGCCGGGCTTCGTCCCGGTTGGTCAGGTAACCCATCTCGATCAGCACCGCCGGCATCTTGGCACCCATTAGTACATAGAACGGGGCTTCCCGCACGCCTCGGTCCGCGAGGCTGGGATGAGTGCGGCGCATGCCGGTGATGGTGTTTCCATGAATCTTGGTGGCCAGTTCCCGCGACTCGGTAATCTTGGAATTGAGCATCAGGTCCGTCAAAATCAACTGCAAATCGCTGATTTTTTTGGAGGATACAGCGTTCTCCCTGGCCGCCACCCGCACGGCGTCCTGGTTTCTGGCCAAGTTCAGCGAATAAATTTCAAAACCCTTCATGTTCGGGTTCGGATGGGCGTTGGCGTGGATGGAGAGGAACAGGTCCGCTTTCTGGGCGTTGGCCATGGCCGTGCGCTCCTCCAGAGGAACGAAAACATCCGTGGTCCGGGTGTACAGGACGCGGAATCCTTTCTCCTCCAGCATCTTCCCAAGTATTCTGGACATGCGCAGATTGATGTCTTTTTCCTTGATGCCGTGGGCCACGGCCCCGGGATCTTTTCCGCCGTGACCGGGATCGATCATGATCGTGCTGACCGTCAGCCCCAGCTGTTCGATCAGGCTGCCCGCCACGTCCCCGGGCCGGGAGGATATCTGCGGCTGGGGCTGGCCCGCGGGCGAGGAAGGCCGTGCGCCGGCCAGGGTCTTGGACTTGGCTCCGCTGACATCCACGACGATCCGGAAGGGGCCTTCCAGGGTAAAGACGCGAAAGTCCTCCAGACGCTGGATGTCCAGCACCACACGGCTGACATGGGGTTGATTCTGGCCGGTGCGCACTTGCCGTAAAATGCCGTCGGCAACATGGAGTTGGGCCGGAGCTTCCGGCCCCAGAACCGTCCCCTGCAGGTCGATCATCAGCCGGTGCGGGGTGCCCAGGTCCGGATCAGGGTTGAGCAGTCGATGGCTGTAGGCGACCTCGGAGTCCACATCCAACACCACCCGGGTGTACTCGTCGCTGCTCCAGTAGCGCACCTGGGTCAGGCGGGCGTCGTCGGAGTCCGGGCCTGCCGGGCGCGGAGGCGAAGCCACCGGGCCGCTCAAGGATGCCTGGACCGCGGGCTCGGTGGTCCGGGGCGAGGAAGAGGCGGGAGGGACAGTAGCCGCCACCGCGCTGCCCGGTCCGGCCCCGGAGGTGTTGACCTTGGCCAGGAATGCCGAGTCCAACTCGCGGAGCATGGCCTGGGCTTGCGGGGCCATGTCGCCCTTGGAATGATTGTGGACGATGGACAGCAGGTCGATGTACGCCTGGGCCGAATCATTCAAGTGTTCCAGATGGATTTTGGCCTTGCGCAGCAGGGCGTCGTCCGCCCAGGTATGGTTGGCGAACCGCAGGGCGACTCGTCCGTAGTAGTCCGCGGCCTGAGAAAAATCCGAAGCCTGACCGAAGCGCAGCCCCATTTCCTCATGAACCCGACCAAGATAGAATAACGCCTTGGGCGCCTCGGATCCTTCCGGGGCTTTTTGAAACGCGCTGTTGAACATGTTGCGCGCGGCGAGCCAAGCGTTGCGGTTCTGGGCTTGGCCCGGCTCCTTGAGCAGGCGCTGAAATTCGTTCCAACCGCTGGTGTAATCGCGCTCGGCGCTGGCATGGCCGAAGGTTGTCAGCGGCCCACCACACGACAAGAACAAAACGAAAAACAGTATCCAGAGATGGCGTATCGGCATGGTCGCCTCGGCGTGTCTGAAGAGATTCCGATGTAAGATCGGGGTTGTGAAACGGGCCGCGACAACGAATCATTGCAGGACCGGGACTCGGAACGGCGGCAAGAAAAACTGGAAAGATGCCGGAAAGGACCGCCAAAGGCAGTCGCGCACTTCAAAGTGACCATCATTGGCCCTGAAGTCAAGGGGTTACCGGGCCTCCAGCTAGACCTTCAGGCCCTTGCCCTGAATTTCGCGGATGAAGTCCGGCCAGGCGGCGGCCAAGCGGCGCAGGGCGACGGCCCTGTGGCTGCATTTGTTTTTCTCGGCCGGTTCCAGTTGGGCGGACGTCAGGCCGAGTTCCTCGTCGAAAAACAGCGGATCATAGCCAAAGCCGTTCCGGCCTTGAGGGGAGAGAGCGATCCTGCCGGACCATGTCCCTCTGGCCAGCAGTTCCTTCCCGCCCATCACCGGGGCATGGACCGCGATCACGCTGACGAAACGAGCCTCTCGGTCCTCCCAGGGAACCCCTTCCAGCCGGGACAACAACAGGGAGTTGTTCGTCTCATCCGTGGCGTCAGGGCCGCTGAACCGGGCCGAATATACGCCCGGCGCACCCGCCAGGGCGTCCACTTCCAGACCGGAGTCGTCCGCCAGGGCCATCAGTCCGGTCAACCGGGCCACGGCCCTGGCCTTGATCAAGGCGTTCTCCTCGAACGTCTCGCCTGTTTCCGGAATCTCGCCAATCTCCGGGAACGCATCCATGGTCAGCACCCGCACGTCGAACTCCTGCAACAATGCCTCGATTTCCGAGGCCTTGCCCTTATTTCTCGTGGCAATAATCAGTTCCAAGTCTCTTCCCCTCTCACGACATTTTCACGTTCCCTTCACAATCTCCTTCCCAACCCTTGACACCCCACACCACCCGCGATCTCCTGACTCCTGACTCCTGNNTGACTCCTGACTCCTGACTCAGGCCTCCCTCACTCCCACCTCGGCGCTTCGGATCTTGGGCAGACGCAACGTGGCCGTGGTTCCTTTCTCCCGGCTGCTTTCCAATTGCAGTTCTCCACCCAGATCAATCACGATCTTCCGGGTCATCGCCAACTCCAGACTGGTGAACGGATTGAAGGGATGATCCAGAACGTCGCTGGGCAGTCCGTGCCCGGTGTCGGCGACCTCCAAGACAACGTTGTCCCTGCCCTCTCGGACGGAAATCCGCAGTTCCCCGCCGGAAGGCATGGTGGACACGGCGTTTTTGATCAGATTTTTCAGACATTGCCGTACCATTTCCGGGTCCGTGACAATGGATGGGATCGTTTCGGCCATATCCAGCCGAGCGCGGATGTTCGGGGTAAGGATGGATGCGTCCAGGGAGCGCGTCACCTCCTTTGCCAGCATGTCGATCCGCACCGGGCTCATGGTCAGTTCCAGGGGGCGCGAAAAATTAATGAACGTCCGCAATATGTCGTCCAGTCGTTTGGATTCGCTTAGGATGATTTTGACCTTTTTCATGCTGGTGTCGTCCAGCCCCGGCGCCCGGACCAGGGTGTTGGCAAAGCCGCCGATGGCGAAAAGCGGGTTGCGGATTTCATGGGCGATGTACGTGGAAAACTCGCCGATGGCGGCGTACTTCTCCGCGGCCTGCAGCCGATGGACCATGGTGGAAAGGTTATGCCCCAATTCGCTGAGTTCATCCGAACCCTGAATGCTGAAGTCCTCCGAATAATTGCCCTGACGAATCGCCTGACTGACCCGGGACAGCTTGCCGATGCGATCCAGCAGATGTGAGCGCAGATAAAGCAGAACGCAAGCCAACAGCGCCGCCAGCCCGCCGAAAGCCATCAGCCCGCCGTACATCTGCATGGTCCGAAGCTGGGAGAAATCCTCGTGCATGTCCTGAAACTCGAAAAGCGCGCCGAGGGTCGGCTGACTCGCGCCGTGGCAATGGTGACATTCCGGACTGTTGGCAATGCTCCTGACCCGCAGGTAGTAGGGACGATCCCGCAGTTCCAGGAGTCTGCCCGAGCCTTCCCCCCCCTTGAGACTGAGGACGAGCATGTCCCGGACCTCGGGGTGGTCGTAAAGGTCGAGAAGGTCGCGACGCAGGGTTTCGGGTTCCGTGGAGTAGGTGACGTTGCCGCGAAAGTCCGTCAGGTAGATCCGAATATCCTCGTACAAATCCGAGGCGACCCGGAACTGCTCGTGGGTTCCGGGGTTGTCGCCCCGGCGCATCGGGCCGTCGATGGCCATGCTCAGCAATTCGGAAACACGCAGCCCCAGGCGGTCGATCTGGTGGATGGTGATCTTTTGTTTCCAGTAGTAATTGGCCGCAAAAAGGCCGAAAAACACCAGACAGGTCACCAGGGAAATCAATCCCAGAATTTTCACCCCGAGGGAGATTCGAGGTTGTTTCACTGCGGCGCTCCTTGAGGTTCTCGCCTGAATTTTTGCCTAAACTCCTGCACGGATAGTCTCGGCATACTCAGGCTTGACCTTTGTTTCAACCCCCGGCATGTCTTCGTGGCCTTGTACGCCTTTGTGTCCAGAACTCAAGGATTGCCATGATTTCCGTCCTCCTGCCCGTCCACAACGCCGCCGCCACCTTGCCGGATGCGCTGGACAGCCTGCTCCGCCAATCCTTCGCGGAGCTGGAGATCATCGCGGTGGACGACGGCTCCGACGACCGGTCGGATAACGGCCCTGCCGATGAGTCTGGAACGTCCGCCACCCACGCCGTCCTTCAGGAATATGCCCGGAACGACCGTCGCGTCCGGGTGCTGGGAATCAAGCACGGGGGAATCGTTCAGGCCCTGAATCACGGGCTGACCGGCGCGCGCGGGGCGGTCATCGCGCGCATGGACGCCGACGACGTCAGCCAGCCGGAGCGGCTGCAAAAGCAGGTCGACTTCCTGCGGCAAAATCGGGAAGTGGGCCTCGTCGCCTGTCGGGCCGCGTTCGGCGGGAGCGCGGAGCGTGCCGGAGGATATAAGCGGCACCTGGACTGGACCAACACCTTGCTGGATCATCAACAAATCAGCCTGGGGCGGTTCCGCGAATCCCCCCTGGTCCATCCCACCGTGATGTTCCGCAAGGAGCTGGTTGACCAATTCGGGGCCTATCGGGACGGACCGTTTCCCGAAGATTATGAACTCTGGCTGCGCTGGCTGAGTCTCGGCGTGCGCATGGCCAAACTGCCCGAGACGCTGTACGTCTGGAACGACCCTCCGCACCGCCTCTCCCGGACCCACCCCCGCTACGGCGTCCGGGAGTTCTACGCCGTCAAGGCGGTTTATCTGGCAAGATGGTTGACGAAGCACAATCCGCATCACCCTAAAATCATGGTTATGGGCGCGGGCCGGATCACCCGCCGTCGGGCGGAAATGCTGCTGGATAACGGCGTGGAGATCACCGCCTGGCTGGACATCGATCCGCGCAAAATCAATCGCCGCGTGGCCGGCCGTCCCGTCATCCATCGCGACGAAGCCCCCCCACCGGGACGGGCCTTTCTGGTCTCCTACGTCGCCGGTCACGGCGGGGCCGAGGATATCGAAGGCTTCCTGCGCGGGCGGGGATACCTTCCGGGGCGCGACTATATTTTGGCGGCATGAGACCCGGGCGTTTCGCCCCGCTCTGCGCCCAGGTCGTCCCTCATTGCCGTCCAAAAGCCGTTTCCAAGGCCTGCTCCAGTTGCCCCAAGGTGAAGAGATCTCTGAGAATCATCGGACGCTCCGCCGACTCGCCGCGATCAAAGATCGCCACCAGGGGGATGCTTTGGCTGCCTAGGCCCCGCAAGAGAGCCATCCCGTCCGGGTTGTCATGGGTCAGGTCCACCTTGACCAGGCGCAGGCCGTACTTGTCCTGAAACGGAGAGAGATTGCCCGGAGTGAGCACGGTTTTTTCCAGGAACTTGCAGTTCGGGCACCATTCGGCGGTAAATTCCACGAGCATCCGGTCCGCGCCCAGAGCCTGGACGTACAGTTCAGCGGAAAACGGCTCCCAGTCGCTGGATACGGGCTTGGCGGTCAAGGCCCAGCCTCCGGCGGCCAGCACCAGAACCAGAGCCCCGGCCCGAATCGACCAGCGCCGCAACGCGGAATGCGACAGATTCGTCCATCCTCCCCAAATCCAGGAGGCCATGCCCGTGGTCCAGAACAGGATCAGCACCGGGAACAGGAACTCTCCGGGCAGGAAGGTCAGCAGGTAGATGCAGGTGGCCAGGAGCAGAAATCCCAGGGCCTTTTCCAGATAGAGGGTCCAGTTGCCCGGCCTGGGCAGGAAGCGGACCAGGTTGGGAAAGAAACTGACCACGAAGTACGGCGCGGCCATGCCCAGGCCCACGCAGAAGAAGACCCCGGCCACCACCAGAGGCGGCTGGATCAGGGTCCAGGCCAGGACGCCGCCCAAAAACGGTCCGCTGCACGGCGTGGCCAAAAGCGTGGCCAACATCCCCGTAAAATACGCCTGCCCTTCGCTGGACAGGGAGGAGTCACCCTTGCGGCCCATCTTCAGGTCAATCACCGGAAGGTTGAAGACGCCGAACAGACTCAGGCTCAAAGCCAGTAAAAGCGTGGCCAGGATGATCACCGTAGTCGGGCTTTGAAATATCTGACCCCAGACCATCCCGGTCAGGGAGAGCAGAAACGCCAGAATCATGAAAAACGTCAAAATGCCCAAAGCGAAGAGTTGATTGTGATCCCGAAACGCCTTGCGCTGGCTTTCCAGATCCCCGGAGGAGGCATCCGGAATCAGACCGCGCAGCTTCAGGCTGACCACGGGCAGCACGCAGGGCGTCAGGTTCAGGATCAATCCCCCGAGCAGGGCCAGCAGTAAAGCCTTGCCCAACCCGCGAACTTCCAGCCCGGGCTGAAAGGAGACGGGTTTGAGCCGCTCCGGGGCGTATTCGATGAATGCCTGCTCGGTGACCGGAGCGCTTGCGACGCCGGGCCGAACGAATGGGGTCGTCGTGGCTCCAGGAGCCGCCGTCAACAGCCGTTCGGTCCAGTCCGGCTCGTCCCCCGAAACGTGACGCGTTCGTTCCAGAAGATCCGCTACCTCGTGCTCTTCGCGCAGATCGATGGGCCAGCAACTGCGATCCGAGCAGAGCAGCATTCGCAGGTGGACATGAAGGACGTCGCGCTCCCGTAAAACTTCTTCGCCGGGCAAAACCACGAATAGCGGCGTAGCCTCCTTGAATGCCTCCACCATCACGCCGGGCTCCAGGCTGTCCTCGATCACGACGCCCGGAGGATACAGCACGCGCAGATATTCCTCGCCCGGCGCGAGCATGGCTTGCAGCGTGGTCGGCATGCCGGTGGGACCGGGCTCGTGTCCGTAAGCGTACCAGCCCGGTGCCGGAGTCACCCAGTACACCCCCACCGTCGCGCCGGCTGGCAAAGGACCAAGGGCCTCATCCAGCACATACGTTTCCAGCCTGGACGAATACGGCGCCGGAGTCGTGTCACCGTGAGCCGGGCGCTCCCAAGGGCCGATCCCGGTCCCTAGGCCGGCCCCAAAACCGAGCAGCAGCAAAAAACCAAACAACCATGCCCGCCCCGAAACGAACCAGCCTCGTTCCATACTTTCCGCTTCACGCCCCCAAAAAAAACGCTTCATTAAATCCACCTTGACAAGCTACATGAGTGAGGTCTATACGCCGTGTCTTGCCGCGAGCGGCACTTCCCTGGGTCACTAGCTCAACTGGCAGAGCAGCGGACTCTTAATCCGGAGGTTCAAGGTTCGATTCCTTGGTGACCCACCAGGAAATTCAAGAGGTTACGGTGAAAATCGTAGCCTCTTTTTTTGTCTTCAAGCTCAAAAAACCGTTTTTGGTCAACCCCTGGTAAACCAATGTGAGTATTGACCTGATCTCGACCGATTGCCGGAAGCCTTCGACGTACTGATCCTGGAGATGGCCTTGCTTTCTTGGCATGTCTATCTGGGAGGGAAGGATAGAATGCTAGCCCGAACGAAAAAGTCTTAGAACGAGAATACGTGGCAAGGATGCGACCCTTTTTTAAGTGGTGCATAAGTTTATCCATCCTTGCCGATCTCCTGCTCCTTGTGGTCTCCGAGAAAAGCCGCCAACGCTTCGACTTTTGACATTAGATAATTCAACCCGTCTTTGTCCATGACATGCCCGAGTCCTGGGCATTGACCGTAGTCCTGCCCATCTCATTTCCAAACTTCGCTGCCAAAACCTCCCGGCTCTCTCACTTGGCCACCACCAGATTGACAGAGTTACAGGGTGGCTGCCTTCAGCCTTTTTTTCCGAGCCAGCGCCTCATTGAGGCGGAGTATCCGCTTATCAAATCAATGGCCGCGTTCAGGTTGAGACCAACGCCATAGAAGTTGGGTTTCAACTCGATTATCTTGTGAAAACCTGGACCACGTCGGCGAGATGGTTTCAGGTCGTAATCTGTTTCAATCAATGACCGAAAAGGATTCGCTTCATCTGTCCCGAGATAACTCAGATACTGTGTTAATGCGCCCTTGATGTTCTCCTCGAAGGTGGGGATATGTTCGGTTTCAACCTGCTTGGCCACTTTCCCAGCGTTGCCGTCAGGAATCTTGAGTTCAGTAGCGCGTTGGGAAAGCTGTCGGGCTATGGCCAGCACAGCTTCGGATGAAGCCAACATGCCAAGATTCATAAGCACTTCAGAGGCGGCGACTTGTCGGGCGGTCATATTGGCAGGTCCTTCGAAAAACAAATCCTTTCCAAGCTTCCCCGCGAGATAACCCCATCGATGCTCCGCCGAGAGATGTTTCGCGTTATCAAAACTCGGATCAAATTTCATTTCCTTGGCTTCGTTTTCAAAGTAGCCACTCGGAATCAAGTTTTGCAAATCACTCATGACCTGTGCCCGGAGTTGTTTCAATGTCCACCAGTCCATAGAACCCCCAACCTCAATCACGCCGCCGTTCCGTACACGCTGCCCCCATCCCCGAAATAGGCATCATAGACGTGCTGATACACGGCTGAGCTTTTCTGGTTGAAAAGCTCCGGGGTATAGACTCTGGGCAGGCCAGCATCCAGGACTTTTTCGATGGTCACGCGGACCTCGGCGCGGGCCTGTTGACGTTTACGCCAGTCCAGGACCAGCTTCTCTCTTTTCAAGGCTTCAAGGAGTTGGCGGGCCGTGGCTTTGACCTTGATCTTGTCTTTTTCGCTCAGTTCAATATCCGGCTTGGTCAGCAGGTCGAACAAGGTCAATTCCTCCTCGGTCAGTTGCTCGCTGACGGCCCGCTGTTCTTCATGGGTCAGATTCCCGGCGAATGTCTTCAGGCGATGGAAGAATTCCTCGGCATTCAGGCTGCCTTTGTTGTAATCGTCGATCATGGCCTGAAATTTTTCCAGATAGTCCATGCGCGTGGGGTTGAGACGAAGCATGGCCATCAGCTTGCGGGCCAGGGTGCCCTTGAGTTTTTCATTGATGGTTCGTTTGCGGCCCTTTTTGAACTTCTCGGCCAGGGCGTCAAAATCAATTCCGCTCAGGTCAACCCAGTTTTCTTCTCCGTAATCCGGATGAGTCTGATGGATAATGTAGCCTTCCGTGGCCACGGAACGGTCCAGTAGGTCCTCCACCTGCTCCATGATCAGGGAAATATCCGCTGGCGGGGTCAGGTCACGGATTTTTTCGGCGATGACCTGAATGGGCATGACCTGGGCAGCGAATTCCTTGGCCTCGGGGTCGGGCAGAACGGCCTTGTAGAGCCGCTGGACCACGTTGGCCAGATCAAGGTAACCGCGCTTGATTTCCTCGGTTCCCACCAGAGCGTCAACGGCATCGTCCAGCAGTCCCACACAATTCAGGCCATCAGCCGCCCGAATGGCGTCCAGATGGATTCCATGACTGCGGCACATCCGTTCGGTTTCACCCAGGGCGTGGCGCAGCGCGGCCACCAATGCGGACTTGTCCTCCACCGGCTTTTTGTCTTCTGATTTGTCCGTCCCGGAACTGCCCTTGGAACCGTAAATGGCCAGGGCTTTTTCCAGGTTGCGAAACACGCCGACGTAGTCCACGATCAGGCCGCATACCTTGCCGAAAAAGACCCGGTTGGCCCTGGCGATGGTCTGCATCAGGGTGTGGTTGCGCATGGGCTTGTCCAGATATAGCGTGGAGCAACTGGGCACGTCGAAGCCGGTGATCCACATGGCGCAGACAAACACCAGCCGGAGTGGATCATCGGGTTTCTTGAATCTGGTTTCCAGGTCTTCATCCAGCATCCGCTTGCGGTGCGGTTTGATGTCCAAGCCCTTGGCGACCATCTCAGCGATCTCGTTCTGGCCCTGGGAGACCACCACGGCCATGTCGGTTTCGCGCATCCAGGCAATACGCTGCTCCATTTCGGTCAGGACGTCTTCGTCCAGGGCGCTCCGGTCATCCTCGTTCACCCCGTCCAACTCTCCCCGCAATTCCGCGATCTTCGCATCCCAGTGATTCCGCACCTTGTCATACATCCGGATCGCCGTGGCCTTGTCGATGCAGATCATCATGCCTTTGCCCCGGAAGCCCCTGGACGAGAAATGATTCACCAGATCCTTGGCAATGGCCTCCAGGCGGTCCTCGCGGGTAATCAGGTGGTATTCCCTGGCAAAATCCCGCTCCAGCTTTTTCTCCTGGGCCTCGTCAAGCTCGGCCTCTTCCAACAGGCGCTCCATGTCCGCGTTCAGGTTGGCGTTGGTCAGTTGCAGTTCCGGAATGCGGTTTTCGTAATAGAGCGGCACCGTGGCCCCGTCCGCCACGGACTGCTGAAAATCGTACACGCTGATGTAGTCCCCGAAGACCAGCCGCGTTTTCTCTTCGCCCACGATCAAGGGCGTGCCGGTAAAGGCCAGGAACGAGGCCTTGGGCAGGGCCGTGCGCATGTTCAGGGCCATGGTGTCGTACTGGCTGCGGTGGGCCTCGTCGGTGATCACGATGATGTCGTCCCGCTCGGAAAGTACGGGATGCGTTTCGCCGCGTTCGGTGCGAAACTTGTTGATGATGGTGAAGACAAAGCGGTGATCTTCGCCCAGCAGTTGGCGCAAATGGCGGCTGCTCTCGGCCTGGGCCTGGCTTTCCGTGACCACGCCGGACGTGGCGAAATGCTTGTAGATTTGCCCGTCCAGTTCCAAACGGTCCGTGACCACGACAAAGGTCCAGTTGCCCGGAATCTTGCGCAAGACCTTCTGGGTGAAGAACATCATGGACACGCTCTTGCCGCTGCCCTGGGTGTGCCAGAACACGCCGAGACGGCCTTTGGCCTTCTCGGCGGTGTTCCCCTCACCCCCGGCCCCTCTCCCAGGGGGAGAGGGGAGGTGTAAGACAATCAAATTGAGTGCCTTGTGAGGAGAATCAAGAATGGAGGCATTTGGGATTCGGATTATCTTGTACCCAAGACCCTTGAGGTAAGCTTGCTTTTTCTTGTCCTTGGTTTGCTTTTCAGGGACGTCATGAATGCTGCCGTCAACCTCGATGATCAATTTCGCGGCATGACAATAAAAATCCACGATATAATCACCAATCTGATGCTGACGCCGAAATTTATACCCAAAAAGCTGTTTGCTTCTCAAAAATACCCAAAGAATTTCTTCGGCTGGTGTCTGCAATTGCCTCAATTCCCGAGCGCGACTCACAAGACCGCCAAAATCATACCCCCCTCGATAATGCCCCTTGCCCTTCTCTTTCTGGCCCGGATTTTCCCCATCCTCTTTCCCCCTCTCCCCCTGGGAGAGGGCCGGGGAGAGGGCCGGGGAGAGGGTCGCGATCAGCGCAGCGATCGCGTTGTTCACGCCCAGATACTGATGGTTCTTGGCCGTCAGCTTGATCAGTCCGCCGGGGGCTTCCTGGAACAGGGTAAAGTTCTCCACCAGGTCCAGCAGCCTGTCCGGATCGCAAACCCCGCGGAGCATGGTTTCCAGGGAGACGCGGGCCGGTTCGTCTTCGCTGTCCACCTTTTTCCATTCCGCGAAGTGTTCCCAACCGGCGGTGATGCTGCCCACCCGGCTCTGGCTGCCGTTGGAGAGGATAACCAGGGCATTGGGCCAGAACAGTTGGGGGATGGTGTCCTTGTAGTCGCGCAGGTTGCCGGTGAAGGCGGTTTCCAGGCGGCGATGCACGGCCTTGAGTTCGAACAGCACCAGGGGCAGGCCGTTGACGAACCCGACCAGATCGGCGCGGCGGGTGTGCATCTCTCCGGTGATCCAGAACTGGGAGCAGACCAGGAAGTCGTTGTTGCCCGGCACATCCCAGTCCATGACCCGGATAACTTCCACGCTCTCGCCGTCGCCCTCCGGATCAGGGACGCTGACGCGCACCCCGCTCTTGAGCAGTTCGTAGACCTCCCGGTTGGCCGCAACCATGCTCAGGCGGGAGCGGTCCCGGCTCAGTTCGGCGATGGCCTCATGGATGGCCTCGGGCGCGGCATCGGGGTTGAGCACAAGCAGAGCCTCCCGCAACCGGGACTTGAGAATCACCTCGGACTTGTTTTCCCGACCCAGGCTGCTCAGACCTCCATCGAATTCATGAAAGGCGTTGAACGGGGTCCAGCCCAGCTCTTCCAGCAGGGCAATGGCTGGTTTTTCGACCAGGGTGTCTTCGGTGTAGTCCATGGGCGGATTCATGGAGCTGATTCCTTTTTCGTTTTGAGCCGGTAAACGCCGGTCTTGGGCGCACCGGAAAACTCAATGATTTTGCGTTGACGCAATGCGGCAATATCCCGCTTGGCCGTGGCCGGACTGACACCCCAGTGCTGAACGATACCTTCGGCCTTCACCGGAACACCCTGCTTCAGTTGGTCGAGAAACCACTTTTGCCGTTCATTTACAAGCTCATTTACAGGATCGTTTACAGGCTCACTTACAGGGTCATTTGCGGTAGCGGCTCGGACAGGCTCATCAGTGGATAATTCCAGACGCGACGGAAAAACAACCCGGACGCACGACCCGAGTTCCAGCCATTCTAGTTCAGGATAGCCGCCTTGGCGGCAGGAGCTGGTGATCCGTTGATAGCCGCTGCCCCATTCTTCCATCAAGCCCATCTCGCGCAACACCCGGCAGATGGCCCGGTTTCTGATCCGGCTGACCCCGGCCTTGAAGTTCTCCAGGGTCATGCCAAAGGGGAACATGCCCGGGCTCTGGATTTCCAATCGATCCGAAAAAATGGAGACAAAAAAGCGCATCCCGGAGAGAGCGTAATCAGCATGGGCTACGGCGTTGACCAATACTTCACGCAGGGCCACGGCGCTGTATTCGGAAACATCCTCCCGTTGCATGCCGTTGATCCGGGACGCGAGGCGCGTATTGCGGGCAATGAACTTCGGTACATCCACCAAGGCTTCCAGCAGCCCGTTCATGTCCTGGCGGTCAAGAAACTCGCTCTTGTCGCGCCCCAGGAAGCGGGCGCAGGAGATGCGGGCATCCGGAAAGCATCGCTGCCTCGCCTCGGTCGTTCCAAAAAGGATCACGCCCGCGTTGGAGGCAACCCGCCTCCCGCCCTGGTGCGTCAACATGCCGAGAGATTCCAGGGCCGACACGTTCAGTGGTCTTTTTTGGTGGGCAAACCATCGTTGCAGGGCGGCTTGATCCAGGTCGGATTCGTCCGTGCCCGCGCAGGGCAGTTGGTCGAAGGTTCTGGTATGGTGCAACCTCCGCAAGGCTTCCAAGGTCGCCGCATCCGCCTGACGATTGGTGGACCCCAGCCGGACAAACACCCCATCCTCCGGCCCTTTGGCTTTCAGGTAAAACGGCCCGGGCCAGTGCGCCACCCGGATCAGGAGCAAAGCCTTGTCCGCCACGGTCACGGCCTCAATTTCCGGCATCATGCCCGGGGCGATACTGTCAGCGATCAGATTGGCCAGACGCTCTTCCGCGTCCAATACGTCATCCACCCCGACAATCGTCCCGTCGTCAGCCCGCCCGATGACCACCGTACCGCCGGCGGTGTTGGCAAAAGCGATCACAGACTTGAGGATATTCTTCGGCGCGGAGATGTCCTGCTTGAACTCCAGGGACTTGCCTTCCGGGCGTTTCAGCAGTTCCTCGACCCTCATGCCTCAACCTCCTCGGGCGCGGCAATATCCAGGTCAGAGACGTCAATCTCGCCGGAGATGAGTTTGGGAAGGAGCAGGTCGCGGGTGCGGCGGAGGGTGGAGTTTTTTTGGCGAAGTGCACTAGCTTGCTGTTCAAAGTCATCTGCAAATTGACAAAATTTTGCCAATAAATCGGATGATGGAATAACGGTATTTAGCGAATATGCTTGGTTGCGGTTTAATCCTGGAACTGCTGCATCATTGTTTAAGAAGTTTTTTGTCTGAAGATCGTAGAAGAGGAAGCGTAGCGGGATATTTGAAGTTACAAAATAAACCGTATCTATTGGGTAAAATCTACTATCCGACCAAAAAATACTACCGACGTTACCCTTCCGACCAACAATTATTCCAGGCCCACTTGCTATGGCACTCCTATGGTACCCAACTATCCCACTTGAGCCGTATACAGGAATGTCACCGTCAACGCGATCCTCTTTTTTTAACGCCTTCCCATAATTCAATTTCAAAATATCACCAAGTTCTCTGACCTCCCACCCCTCCGGAATCCTCCCCAGCGGCGATTCCACGAACTTTACCTTTTCATGTCCGGGAAAGCGAAATTTGACGAACCATTCGCGGTAGAGGTTCTGCGCCATTTCCTCCAGAATCTTGATCCGGCGCTGGTTGTTCTCGATCAGGTCGTCGTAGGCGGAGAGGATGGAGGCGATTTTGCGTTGGGTGGGGAGGGGTGGGGCTTTAACCTCAATGTCCTCAAAAGTAGTTTTGTTTACAATCGGTGTTGCAGCACCACTCGCGATTCCTTTAACCCTTTCAGCTAAAGTTGAAAGCAAATAATACACAAAGAATGGATTATGTTTGCTTTTGTTAACAACAACACTATTGATTTGTTGGTTTGTTAAACTATCTTTCGTAGTCAAACATATTTTACCTATAGTTGCTCCAATGCACACAAAACAAATTGACTTTGGTGGTAATATTTGTCTTTTAAATTTGTTATACCCTTCATTTGATATGCCTCGTTCTGTGTCTACAATACGGCATGATCCCATATCCGTTGGTGTAATGAACGGGAAGGTATCTCCAAAGAATTCAAGGTTATTTGAGGACGGGGTTTTGCCAGTCACCACCATCCCAAAATCAGAAATTCGCATTTTTTCCCACATCAACTAGCCTCCAACAACTTTACCACATTCTCGGCAATCCGCTCCTCCAGTTCCCTGCCCTCGACGTTCAGCCCTTCCAGTTCTTCGTTCAGTTCTTCCAGTCGCTCCTTGAAGTCGAAGTCGTCTTCGGCCCTGGCGGCCACGCCGACATAGCGGCCTGGGTTCAGGCTCCAGCCTTGGGCCTCGATCTCGGCGATGGTGATGACTTTGCACAAGCCGGGGATGTCGGCATATTGGCCATCCGGGAACGATTCGGCCATCAGTTCGGCGCTGTCGTGGAGGTTTTCGGGCTGTTCGCCGCGGTAGAGCCGGGCGATGTTGGCCAGGAATTCGATCTGGGCCGGGGTCCAGTCTCGGTGGGCGCGGTCGATTTGGCGGTAGATGTGGCGGGCGTCAAGGAAGAGTACGGTATCGGAATACCGTACTCTTCCACCCTCTCCCCCGCCTCTCCCAAGGGGAGAGGAGCCAGAAAAGGTTTCGCTGTTCAATCTCCCCTCTCCCCCTGGGAGAGGGGCCGGGGGTGAGGGTGGCAAAGTACGCTTTGCCTTGTCGAAAAACCAGAGGGTACAGGGCAGGGTGACGGTGTAAAAGAAGTTGGAGCCTACGGCCACCATCACGTCCACGGCCTGAGCCTGGATGATCTGCTTGCGGATATCCAGTTCTGAGCCGCGAGCGTCCGAGGCGGAATTGGCCATGACGAATCCGGCCCGTCCGGTTTCGTTCAGGGCGCTGTAGAAAATCTGAATCCAGAGGTAGTTGGCGTTGTCCGTCCGGGGCAGGCCGAAGGGAAAGCGGGGGTCGTCCTTGAGCCGGTCCTTGTCCACGCGATCCACGTTGAAGGGCGGATTGGCCATCACGAAGTCGAACTTGCCGGTGGAACGGTGCAGGTCTTCGTAATAGGCGTTGCCCTGACGGATGTCGCCGGACAGTCCATGCACGGCCAAGTTCATCTTGCCCAGCCGCACGGTCTCGGCCACCTTTTCCTGACCGAATAAACTCAGCGTCGCGCTGGGATTCTTCTTGTGCTCCGAGACAAAGTGGGCGCTCTGTACGAACATGCCCAGGGAGCCGCTGGCCGGGTCAAAGATACGGCCATTGTAGGGTTCGATGATCCCGACGATGAGCTGGACAAGCGCCGTGGGCGTGAAGAACTCCCCGCCTTTTTGTCCCTCGGCCCTGGCGAAGTTGCCCAGGAAGTACTCATAGATTTTACCGAACGCGTCCCCCTCGATGTCCATGGGCACGGAATTCATGGTCTTGAGCAGTTCCTTGAGCAGGGAGTTCTCAAACCGATTGTAGGTTTTGGGCAGGACGTCCTTCAGGTCCGGATTGTCCGCCTCAATGGCCCGCATGGCATCATTGATGGCCGCACCGATGTTCTGGCCCTCGGGCAGGCGGATCAACGCGGAAAAGCGGGCCTGCTCCGGCAGGTACAGGACACCCATGGCCTGATAATCCTGCGACCCAATCTTACGACGCCCACCACCCTGACCCTCAAGCTGCTTGGCAGCCACCTGGAATTTGTGGTCCGCATACCGCAGAAAAACCAGCCCCAGCACCGGGACCGAATACTCCGACGACTTCAACTTGGAATTCGCCCGCAGCTCATCCGCCGCACCCCAGAGCCGTGTTTCAATATTGTTCCCGTTCCGATTCATGTTCCTGCCTTGTTGTGTTGAGTTATCAAAAGCCCGCCCAATCTCGCATCGCCTCACGCGGTATCAGGTTCAGCATTTCCGCATACTTCTGTTTCGTCATCCCGGCCTTTACCTCTCGGATACCAGCCGCCACATTCATGTTCCAATTTCAGTGCTACGTCCAGAACCCCTTTCTTGCTCTCCTACATTTCACCGATCAGTGCGTTTACTCGGTCGTACATCGTCAGATCGTCGAACATGTCCTTTGCTGCCCTGCTTGGCTTCAGTTTTATCGGGAACCGGACCCTCCCCAGTGCCTGCTTTATCCGCATCTGAAGGTCTTCTCTCTGAAACAATTGTCCCCACTCTTGGCTGTCTCCGTCGGCCAGAAGCCTCGGGTCCGGATACTGGTCGATCAGCCCGGCCATCTCCCACTCAGAAACCAGATACCTTGCCGCACTCAGCGGGTCTTCGTCCTGTTGAATCTCCCATTGAAGGTTGTTCACCAGTATCCAGGTGAAGTGCTCCGGGTCCTCCACTGCTTCCAGACCGTCTGGCATTTGCACTGCCAAGTGTGGATTGTTTCGCGGCATCCAATACATATTGGACTGAGGAAACGGTAGGTTGCTCATTATCTGGCCCCTTGTGTGATTAAAATTTCCTCTGAAATAGCTCTACATTCTTCTGGTCAGTGTTCTGAGTTTGTTTCTGACTACCCCTATCAACAATCTGCACGGCTTGGTCTCTTATTGCGACATTTCTACGCCAATGCCAACCTGAAGTCCTTTCCTGCCAACCTGGAATGCGTAATTCCCAAAAATTCCAAAAAAACAAAAACTATGATAGCGGCAACACCTTCGACCAATTCTTTCATGCCAAATTCATCCTGCTCGCATATTTTCCAGACAGAAAAAATGGTATCGCTGACGAGGCCGAAATTTCGTGAGGACCAGAATCAACATACCCTTTTGATTGGATTCCATATCAAAAATGTTGCCCAGCCAGCAACACAAAAAATCAGGCTTAAAGCAACTGTAATGACATACTGTTATGAAAAATTCGAACTTGAACCCAGTACAGAAGCAATCGCGCGAAGCAGTCAGTCCGGAAATCATCCGGCCCTCGATAGATTTTGTTGAGCAAAGCACACAAAAAAAGCCGCCTACCTCCACTAAGAGATAGGCGGCCAGGGCCGAAAAACGCCCGTCTTCCAGGGTTCGTGTGACTCAACCAAGGAACACCGACTTGAGTGTGTTTTTCCCGTCTGAGGCCCTGTACCTGTGCCCCCCAGTTGTCAGCCTTCAGGGCCGGGGCACGGGGTTAGCTGTTTGGCCGGGTCGCAACCCTTTTTATAGGTGGGCAAAACTCTTGAGAGGGGAAGGTGGTCCTCCACCACCCTTTAGGGACTGTAAAAACTCCCAGAACCATCAAATCACGTTCGCCTTCGTCGTGCCTCAAACGGAGGCCGCACATTCACGATTGATGAATAGATCGGACCGGGAACCTCGAAGCCCACGATCCCGCCTGGATAGATTTTCGCCTCTGTCGCCCGCTCCCAATAAGGTGATCTGACGAGGGAATCCGGACCATGGAAAAGCGCTTGCGCCGTCCATCCAGCTTGCTTCAGGCTGTGAATTCGTGGTTTAATCCACGCCACCGCTCGCTTCATGGCCTTGTGCTGGTCAGTGTCCGCCGCTGGGTCCGCCGCTGGCTCGGTCACAACTTGGGCTGCCGGGTTCACCTCCGGGGCCTCCACCTCCTGGGCCGTGGCCGTCGGCAATTCTGGACGGGTGAGCCAGACGTGAACGACTTTCTGGTATTTTCCGCCCACGGTGATCTTGCGCGAGTTCCGGTCCTTCTCGCTTCCCACGATCAACCCGGCCTCGGCAACACGTTTCCAGAGCAAGCGGGGTTTCACCTCAAACGTGATACCTCCTTCCTCGGTCAATCGCTTGACGACATCCATCGTCCGCTCAGGGTGTAACATCGCCTCGCCCTCGCCCGCAGTCCAACCGATGCAGGCATCCGGCAATTCGTCGATGGGCGTAGTCCGTTCGTCTGAGACGGTTAGCCGCCCGGATCGTAAACCCTGAGTCAGAATCGCAAAAAAAACATTAACGATAAGCATATCTTGCTCCTATTTTTATAGTAATTGGTCAAGTTCGCCCCGGTAAAGGGCCTGGAACATCTCCGGATAAGCCTCCATCCAGAGGTTCGCTAAAAACGTGATCGAGTCCGCGTCCTGGTCTTTTGCAGACCACCAAAGCCCGCCCATACTGTCAGTGTGCAACTTGGCCGCGCCCATGCGGACCAGCTCGATGAATTCCTTCGCGGAAACAAGAGCCCGTTCGATCTCCAGGAGGATTGCCTCCTTGTTTTGGCGGATGTGATCCACCACCTGGGCCTGCTCTGCCTTGGGCAGGTAAGCCAAGCCCTTGATCCGTAGCTTGTCACCCTGCTTGATGATCTGGATATTGGAGGGGATGCTCATATTATTACTTCATCTTCTGAAATGAAGTCCTCAACGCCCTCAACGTCCTCAAGTCCAGTATTCTCAACTTCTCCCGAGTGGGGAGCAAAGCCCTCAATGTCCTCAACGTCCTCAAACTTAGCGTTTGCGCCGGTCTCCGAGTGAGGAGCACGTTGTTTTTGATCCACAACGTCCTTAAATCTCTTGATGAAGTCCTCGGCCTTTTGGTCCCAGAGGAGACAAAAAACGCCTTGCCGACCGTTTGCATGATGCTTGCCCTCAGAGACGCTCAGTCTGAGAGACCGGATAAACGCGCCCATGCTCTTGGCCGTCCTAAACTGATCCGTCTTGGTGGTCCGCTGGTTGTAACGCTCCTGAATGAGACCGACCGCCAGCCGCCCGGAGTCGATCTCCAGCTTGAGGTCCGCCAGGGTTCGAGCAAGGCGAAGGGTTCGGTCCGAGACCTCCTGCACCTGGGCTTCGTCCTTGCCCTGGAGGAGCCGGAGGGCGTCCACGGCCTGCCCCGCGTAGAACATGGCCAGCCGGATGCCGTCCTCGATGCCTGCCAGGGTCAACACGGGCCGGGGTTCTTCTCCAGCCGCAAACGCTCGGAGCAAATGGAGGGCACCTGCAAGCCGGAGGGCATATCCGACCGTCTTTGGAGTGAATCCTCGCACCAGGGCCGGGAGTTCGTGCTTTTGGCTGGATAGGTGGTTGCGCCAATCAAAAAACCGATCCTGGGCTTGCTGATCCAGTATCAGATCCAGCCGGTCCGGTCCGTTGAAGTCCAGCCCTTGGTCCTGGTTCGTTCTGTGATCCGACCAAGCCAACGCCCTGGAGATGACCTGCTCCCACGCTACCCGGTTCTCCTCGGTCCATGCCTCGGAGGTCAGGTCAAAGTGGGAGGGTGGTTCAAACGTAGGCAAAAACCTGTAAACCGTGCCGTCAGTCATATAAACGCCGTCCAGGGAGGTGAACGCTTTTCGGAATATCTCCGGCTGGATGCCGCCAGTGACCTGGGGTCTCGCTCCCTTGATATAGGCCGTCCGACCGCCAGCCCTGACAACTCGGGCAGGTCTCCCGTCATGGAGACAAAGCCAGCCCTCCCGGTCATCGCCGCCGCCTTTGTACTGGTTCTGACCGCTGATAAAGGAAGAGAGTTCGCTCTGAATGATGATGATGCCGCCCGTGGGGTTGCTGGTCAGGTCTTGCCGGAGACCTTCGAGGGTGCATCCAGTGGCGAAGTATCCACGGGCAGGGCGGGGCTTCTCAGCCTTGTACTTGTCCTTCTTGTCCAAGGAGTCATATTCTCGCTGATCCATATCTGCCCGTTCGTTCTCCTGCTCCTGTCTCTGGATCATGGGCCTGCAAAGCTCCCAGAGAGGAGCCGTCTTGCCTTCGCCGCTCTCTCTGATGTCTGCCATGTAAAAAATCAGAGGTTCGCGCCATGACCGCTTTGGAGAGACCGCCACAAGGTTGCCGACCGCTGCCGCTGTGACCGACAACGCCACGCCAGGGAGAGCAAGGGCACTGCCCGCGCATGAACGTGCCAACTGCTTAAGGGAGGTGGTGATCCGGTCCGGGAGCACGTCCCACGGGAATGGCACCCGAGGAAATAGCCTTTGCGCTGCCAGCCAACGATCCGCCTCGGCCTGATTCTGCTCTTGAGTTTGGGCATGATCTTGGGCTTGGGGATCTGGTTCGACGGTCTGGGCCGCCTCCACCTGGGCCTTGACGACCTCCAACCCGAGGGCTTGGTGAACGTCGTTAAAATCGACCTTGGCCTTGCCTGGGGTGGATGGCACCGCCAGCTTGCCGTCCACGGCCTGGGTCGCTTTGGTGGCGTAGGTCAAACCAGGGTTGCCGGGTTGATGGCCGTCCATGTCCGCGCAAATGATGATTTCCCGCTCGGGATACTTCGACCGGGCACCCTCGGCCACGGCCAGGAGGTTGCCGCAATCGAAAGAACAAACCACGGTCAGCCCGGTGCCCATGTGGAGGGAGAGTCCAGTCGATACACCTTCGCAAATCAGGAGAGGGCCGTCCGCGCCCTTGATGGCAAAAAAACCGCCTGGATACGTTGCGCCGGGGAGGTTCTTCTTCGTGCCGTCCTCCCAAATCCTGACCAGGGAGATGACTTCTCCCTTGACGTTCAGCCTGGGCACCAGGAGCACGTCCTTGAGCTCTTTGAGACCTGGAGCCGTGCCCACGCCCTTCTTGGCCAAATAGTGAGACCCGGAGCAATCCACGGCCTTGGCCAGCATTGCCCGCGCTGCCCGCGCCGTCGCCTGCCTCTCTCGCTTTAGCTTGGCCGCCGCCTCTTGCCGGTCCTTCTCGATCCGTTGCCGGAGTCGATCTCGGTCAGCCTGGGACAGGCCCTCCTTCGTGGATGACGTCCAGGTGCCTTCTTCGCCTGTCTTGTGGTTTTTGTAATATCCTGATGGTGGCCGGTCAGGATGTAGCTTGTAAACGCCGTCTCGGGTACCCTGCTTGCCGCCTTCGACCGGGCACCTGTGGAGGTTGCCGTCCGCCAAGATAGAGGATGGCCGGAGACCTGCCTGCCCGATGTGCTCTTGGAATTGGAGGATGTAGTCCTTCATCGTCTCACCTCGCTGTTTATCCAGGAGGTGATCTGGTTCGCCTTCGGATGGCCGGAGTGCTTGTCAGGATGGACTAAAAAGAGGAGGTCACGGGCATGGTCTTGGATAAACCGACCAATGTCCGCCAGGGGTTCGAGAGTACGGAGAGCCTGGAGTTCCCCCTCAAGCCGCCAAATCTGTTGACGTAGCTGGCGAATCTCAAAGCTGTGATCCGTGCTCCACGGCCTGGGAGGCGATTCGCCGCTGTTCCTACGTTCGCGCCAGCAATCCAGGCACCTGACTTTCCACTCTTCGCCGTGCTCATGGTAAAATTCTGATCCGCATTCGATGCAGTGCTTATAGGGCATGACCTCACCTCCCCCTGATCCAGGGAGTGAAGGTCATACCTATCAGTACGGCCAAAAAGGTGAGGGAGGTGATCCAGTCCTTGACCGCCAGCCTGACAAGGCTTATCGTTTTTTTGCTTCGCATTATGTAATCTCCTGATCAGCTCCCGAGGGATTCCGCCCCTCGGGAGTTTTTTTTGTGGTGTGGTTAGAAAATCAACTCTTCGTGGCGATCATCGAACCGATCTTCGAGTGAGAGCCTATCGATCTCCTCACGAGAAAATGTGGCAATGTAGGCACCGGTCGCCCGAAGCATTTTCCTCCATATTTTTCGACCCTTCATGCCGTCCCGCTCCACATGCACTTCTGCAAGCAATTCGTGAAGCTGAGAGCATTCCTTCCAGCCTTGCTTGCCGGTCGCCTTGGCGTCTTCAACTGTGAGGTCAAGGTCAAACATGTGGCAGTAATGAAAAAATAGCCGATCAAACATGCCGCAAAGCCCATCCAACGCTTGAAATTTTTCGAAATACTCATCTGCTTTTGACTCTGACATCCACTTGATAGCGTCAAAAGCCCGTGAGATGTCGATGTAGTCCTGTCGAGCCCACTCTTTGCCCTGCTCCACGTCCAGATTGACTTGCTTGAAAACCTTCCCGTTCGTGTCTGTCGCTTGCATGATATATCTCCTGATCTTGGTTGATGATTGTTACTTGCCACTTGCCTGTGAACGGTGCCGGAGCCAGTCCACCAGGGGCCTGACCGGATAAACCCACTTTTGCCGCCCGATCTTCTCCCTGGGAGGGCCTTCGCCAGCCGCATCCAGGTTCGCCATGTAGGAGCCCTTGATCGCGCCGCCGGTAAACGCCTCAATCTGAGACCGTGCCACGACCGCCGATGGCCACCTGTTCGCCAGGTCCGAAAACACGTCATTATGCATATGCTCTCACCTCCTTTTGCGTGAACGTGCCCATATTTTAATGGCTCCGCCCGGAGGAAATCTCGAACTATCAACACGCTCATCGCGAAAAGCTAAACCATACATTAAGCCCCACAACTCTTTGTCATTCCTTGAAAAAGGCAAAAAAAATCCCCTCGGGCTTCAACTCTCTGTGAGAGTGAAACCGGAGGGGAGTGACCGGAGAACCGGAGAGGTAAAAAAGGGAGGGGTTTACTTCAAGAGGTCCAGGACTCTATCCATACCCTCCTTGACCAGCTTTCGGCCTTGAGTCGTTGCGCTTTCATCTGTGCAATCATGACACCGCGCCACGTTTCGCCATATCATAGCGTTCAATTCTCTTTTATTGTTCGTATATTGCCCCTGACCTTTGTTCCGGATGTAGATACGGCAGGCCGCGAACTCTCTTTTCACTTTATTGATCAGCTTCTTGTCGTCGCCAAAGTGAGCATCCAGGCGCTTCTCTGCCTCGTCGACCATCCCAAGAGTGACATTGGGCTTTTGCTCCAGGAGACCGGCTTCGCCCGCTTCCAACAGGGGCAGGAAGCTAGCGTTCTTGTTCAACCTCGGGTGTGTGCCTGCCTCATCCAGCCAGCCGCCTTTGTGGTCTGGGGCCGTCTTTTCCCAGAACCACTCGGCCTCCGTTGCATAAAACCGAACACTGGACGACCGCATGAACCTCTGGATATTGCCCTCATGGTAAATATTGCGCATTGGGATTTCTTCGTGTTCCTCTTTTTCGGTAGAAACCATTATAAGCGTCCGGCTTTGGATGGCTTGGATAACTTGGCTAGTCGAGATTCCACGCTTGTCGCACTCGTCGGTGAAATACTCCAGATCATAAGTCTCGCTCTGCTTGACCTTAAGCTCTTGTCTTACCAGCATCTTGCCACCTAGAGAAGGGAATGTGGCCGAAATATCACTATGTCCCGAAACCGGCTCTTCTGGCTTTCGCTTCTTTGGCATGACACCTCCTGTGTGTCGATGTGATCTCCTGAGGGGGTACCCGGTCAGAATGCCAGGAGTGCATCTCTTCGCCGTGGGTCATGACGCCGCGACTAGACCGGGCATAATTTTTGAGGACATTGAGGACGTGAAGTCCTCATCCGTCAGCCCTTGCCTTGTGTTGCTTTGAGGATTTTAAGGACGTTAGGAACATTCTTTTGGACATAAAGAAAAATTACCTCTTGCCCTCCATAGGGATGACCTTCGCGCCCTGGGCCTTGGAGACGGCCTGCTCCAGGATGGATGCCGTTTGCCGGAGGTTATCAGGGGCAAGGTGTGAATATCTCTCGGTCATGGTATGTGATCCATGCCCAAGGAGTTTTTGCACCTGGTACAGAGAGACGCCGGAGCAAACAAGCCAGCTTGCACAAGTATGCCGCAATGAATGAAAAACAATCCGGTCCTCTCTGGAAGTCCGCCCTTTGTTCAGCCCTAACTCGTTGACCGCCTTCTCAAAATACTTACTTGGCCGCTGCTTGATGTTGCCGTAACGATCCGGGAATATCAGGGAGTCATGGTCTCCCTGCATCCTTCCCAAAAGCATGTCCTTGACCTGGGAGGTCATAAAAACAGTCCTACCCTTGCCGCTCTTGGATACTGCTTGCCGGATATAAATTGACCCGTCCTCCAGGTTCACGTCCTGCCAACGGAGTGATGCAATCTCACCCCAACGTAAACCGCAATGCAGAGAGACCAGGGCCATGTCATGGGTATCCGGCCCCTTCTTGCTTTGCTTCAGGGCCGCCAGGAGAGACGCTGCTTCGCCATGGGATAAAAAACGGTGTCGCTTGTTGTTGACCTTAACCTTTTTTGTGTGGGTTACGGGGTTGTCTCCCGTGTAGAAGGCAGGGTCTTGAGCCTTTGCCCAATTAAAAACTTGCCTGATGACCTGGAGGGCATAGAACGCCGTCCGAGGTGCCTTGCCCGCGTCCACGATTTTTTTTTGTATCTTGGCCAGCAAAAACGGAGAGACCTTCTTCATGGGCATGGAGACCAACTCCGGCTCGATCCAGCCAGCCCAAAGCTCTGCCTCCCGCTTCCAGGTCTTCGGTGCCTTGGTCCGGGATGACTCTTCGGCATATTGCGCCCATACCTGCCCGAAAGTGATCCCTTCGATCCGCTGCTCCTGCTCCAGCCGGAGACGTTCTGCCTCTGCCTCTGCCCGTCGCTGCTTATCGTCTTGCCGGGCCAGCTCTGCAAGTTCGCGTTTCTCCTTCAAAGTCCGAGGGCCTTCCCCGGTCTTCTGTGCTCTCTGGAGGTCCGCAAGGATAAGAGATGCCGCTTTTTCGTTGATGCCGGTCTTGCTGATCCAGCCGATGCTCTCGGCAACTGTCCTGCCCTCCCATTTATAGACTAACTGGAGGTACTTGTCCGGGGCATTGCCATGCCGCCGATCTGGATGCACTCGGTAACGGATGCCGGGATACGTGCTTTTTATCCATTCTTTCGCCATGTTATCGACCTCACGAGTCGCTCTTTCTGGTAAACCGTAAACGGCCCGCATCCAGCTTATTGACTGCAAAAACAATAGTTTATTACTGCTTTTTTGGTCAACCTGGATGGAGAGTGCTTCACTGGTAAGCCTGACCGCCAGGAGACCGCCAAAAACAAGGGCTTGCCGGCCATGTTTTGGTCAACTCCTGGTAAACCGATGTCGCTCTTTAAGTATCAGTAAGAGTGAAAAAGAATGAAGTCAAGGAAGGAATAAGAGGGCCTTTTTTATGTCTGTTATCAGTCACTTACAAGGCAAAAATGGAGAGGTGTGGAGAGGTGTGGAGGTGGCCGGAGACGGACTCTTAATCCGGAGGTTCAAGGTTCGATTCCTTGGTGACCCACCAGGACACTCAAAGGCTTACGATGAAAATCGTAAGCCTTTTTTTGTGCTCGAAGGCCAAAAGACGCCGATCCGGCCAACCGGTGTGGGCCTTGCCCTGTTTTTAGCCATGCCCTGCTCCACCTCCGTTGACCATGTAAGGCAAATCAGGGCAAATCGCTAGAGGTGATCAACCAGGGGCCGACCTTCTTTTTTTGAGCATACGACGGACCACTCAAAGATCTGTGCGAAAATCCCCCCTCGAAACGATTACGTGACTTTTACGTCATATTCGATAAAATTCCAGTTCTCCGACACCGCCAAAAAGCGACGAGGATGCGGACCTGGACGAGGCAAGTCCGTCGAAATAGAAAAGGGTTTACGATTGGAATCGTAAACCCTTGTTTTCATGGTGCGCCCGGAGAGATTCGAACTCCCGGCCTGCGGATTCGAAGTCAGAAAAATTTCTTTTTTCTAACCCTTCTATAAAAATTATATTTTCTTGTAAATTGATGTTGACATTGACTTTTTAAGTCTTCATTCAACATCATTCACTTGCACCAGCTTGACAATATTTTTACTCATGCGGTACCTATGCGGTACCTGCATTTTTGAATGATCCGCATGCCGGGAGTCGTGCTCCCGGTACCTGATCGAAAATCCGCAAGTCGGGGAGCGTGTGACATGAGCCAAAAAGACAACATCGTCAGGTTCACAAAGTCAAAGATTGATTCCCTGCCGATTCCCGAAAAAGGGGATGCTGTTTTCTGGGATTCCGAGGCAAAAGGGTTCGGCCTTCGGGTTTGGTCATCCGGGAAAAAAGTGTTCATCTACAAGACCCGGATCAAGGGCCGCCAAGTCAAAATGAACATCGGCACCTATGGAGCCATGACGCTGGACGCCGCCCGCAAGGCCCTCACCAAGCTGGCCGGGGAAATTGCTATCGGTCGAGATCCGGTTGCAGATCGGCACGAAGAAAAAGTTACCGGGGTTACCCTTGGCCAAGCTGTTGAAAGATACCTTGAGGACCGCGACCTAAAGCCCCGAACCGTCAGGGACGTGCTCGACTGTATGAAGCGTTTTTCCGAGTGGGAGGGCAAGCCCATCTCTGCGATCACCAGGGACATTGTTGCACGCAAGCACAAAGAGTTGGGCAAAATTAGCCATGCGCGTGCGAATTTGGCCATGCGTTACCTGAAAGCCATCCTGAACCATGCCAGCGAGGCCTTTGCCTATCCTGATGGGCGGCCACTGCTCCCGGACAATCCCGTGAAAATCCTCTCCGTGGGCAAGGCATGGTTCCACGTTGGCCGAAAGCGTACCTATCTCAGACATCACGAACTCAAGCCCTGGATAGCGGCTATCCTTTCCTTGGGCGAAGCGCCCGAGCGAGAACCAGGGACCGGGAACCAACACCGCAAGTTGAAGGCCGGGGATGATCTAGCGGATCTGTTCATGACTCTGCTACTCACCGGGTTGCGCCGGAACGAGGCCCTGGGGTTAAAATGGGCGGACGTGGATCTGAAGTGGCAGGCCTTAACCATACCCGATCCCAAGAACCGACAGCCGCACACCCTCCCGCTGGGGAAACACCTTTTCAGCATCCTGGCCCGACGGAAAAAAATGTCGGACACCGATCTGGTTTTCGAGGGCCTGGACAACTGCATCCGTTACGGTCTAGCCAGGGTTGAGAAGGAAACCGGCATTCGCGTGACGCCTCATGACCTACGCCGGACGTTCTCCACCATTGCCGAGTCCTTGGACATTCCCGCCTATGCGCTCAAGGCCCTGCTCAACCATAAGACCAGTGGGGACGTAACCGCCGGATATATTCAGATGACGCCCGATCGGCTCCGGGCTCCAATGCAGAAGATCGAGGACTTCATCCTGGCCGAGGCCGGACTGACCGACCAGGGCGATAACGGCACATCGAAAGTGCTGGATTTTCCGGGCAAGATTGCCGTTGTAGCCGCTTAAACGTTTCCCGCGTCCTAGGGTCGCTCCCGAAAAGCCGTAACCTGGACGGCCTGGCCGCGGGGAAAACCAGGACCCTGCAGGAGGGATGAATGACGCAGCAAAGCGAAAGTCCGTTGCAAAGAGCCATGGAACTTGCCCAGGCGCAAAACTATTGCCTGACGATGGGCATTCCACTGGATAACCTTTTCCAGGACCAGGCTAAAGAGGCGCGCCGGGATGCCACGGAATTCCGACTGCGATTGGCCGAGGCGGAGCGCGAGCGCGACGAGGCCCGAGCGGAGTTGGCCAAGCTGAAACGCGAGCGTAAGCCAAGCGCCGAAGATTGGAGGCAATCAGTTTCAGCCATTGTGGGCGGTATTATGAACAGCGAGTTGGTTCGCAAGCACAGGGATGATCACGGACTGGAACCCGTCTCCCTTAGTCGGAATGATTTTTTTGGGCTATGGGACGGGCAGCCTGTCCGCCAAGAAGCTGAAAAGGCAGCCTGGGAGGCACTGCCCGAAAGTATGCGAAACACACGAGGAAAGAAACGCCAAGGGTAACCCTCCACTCAAAGGCAACCCTCAAAGGGGAAAGTCACAGTACTTACAAAATGTGACTTTCCCCTTTTTTCGTTTTTTATCAATATTTTCTTAATGTTGAACGGAGTGGGGAAAGAAGGGGGACAAAATATCTATTTCACCAACTGTGCGTTGGTGCTCCTCCGTGCGATTTTGGGTTCATCCAAAATCACATGGAGGTACTTAAATGACCCTGCCGCAACTGAAGACCGAAGACGAGCTTTGTGCCTACTTGGGAAAATCGAAAGCCTGGGCGCAGCGCTCCCGCCTTGACGGCTCAGGCCCCTCCTTCATCAAGGTTGGCCGGAAGCCACTCTACCGCCTGGACGCGATCCATTCCTGGCTTGAAAGCCGCACCAGAACATCCACGTCTGACCAAGGGGGGCGGAAATGACCCCTCAAAACGACGAAAGGCCAGCCCCCGGCAGGACTGGCCCCTCTCAAAAATTCATACACCGACAGCGCATTTTTTACTCATTCCCCGAAAAAAGTCAAGTGGTTGCGGCTGAGTCGTGGAGGCAATCGCCATGACCGCCCCCGACCATGCCCAGGTGAATGAGCACCCCCCTACCCCTCCCTTTGATCAGCGGGAAGTCCTCGAAGAGTACGTGCGCCAACTCCGGGAAGAGGGTCAACGCGGTAGCGACTATGGCCCCAGCATGGTGGACATGGCCATCGCTACGGCTGACTCGACCATGGCGAACGAGAACAGAGCACTGAAAATCCGGCTGGAAAAGCTTCAAAAAGTCTCAACGGAACAGCGGAAGATCATCGCGGCCAGCCAGGGCGGGCAGGAATCAGCCGGGGACGTGTTCCGGTTCGTTTCGTTGAGCGAAATGCCCCTGATCCCGCCCCGGATGATCATGCCCCCGCTGCTGGAGGACGACGCTCTGATTCAGCTTTTTGGTGAGTCCGGAGCCGGAAAGACCTTCTGCGCGTCGGACATCGCGAATTCCATCGCTAGCAAAACGCCATTCCATGGCCTGAATATCAGGAAGTCCGGCCACGTCATCTACCAACTCGGAGAGGGAATCGGCGGGTTCAGGCGACGGGCCAGGGCCTGGGAAATTGTCCGTGGCGTAGATCTATCCACCGCCCCCATTTCCGTATCTACCCGGCCAATAGGTCTGATCGACAAAGGGTCAGCTGACACCATGTGCCGGGCCATCGATCAGGCGTCCGCGATCCACGGTCCCCCGGTCCTCTTGGTGGTCGATACCCTGGCCCGGAACTTCGGCGCGGGCGATGAGTCCAGCACCAAGGACATGAACGCCTTTGTGGCCGTGATGGATATGATCCGGACCCGATACGGCTGTTCGATCATGCTCGTCCATCATCCCGGGCACGGGGATAAGACTCGTGGCCGCGGCGCGTACTCCCTCCCGGCGGCCATCGATGTGAACCTACGCCTTGAAAAGGATGCTGACGGGATGATTCGCCTTGAGGCCGTCAAAATGAAGGAGGCCGAAATCCCTCCCCCACTCGCTTTCAAACTGGCTTCCGTTGATCTGGGCATGGTGGACGAGGACGGGCAGCCCGTAACATCGGCGGTCCTACGCTCCGTCGAGTACACCCCACGATGCACGGAATCTAAAGCTGGAAACGGCAAAAACCAAAAAACAGCCCTAGACGCTCTGCGCCGAATACACCGCCCAGGGGATCGAACCGCACTGGACGCTTGGCGGGCAGCACTCCGGGCGGAAGGCATGCCAGCACCACGTGCCAGGGAAGCAACACAATCCCTGATCGATGCCGGACGAGTCTATCTCAGCAATGACGGAGGGGTCTATGCGACAGGGGACGATTGACCATCCAGGACGGGGACGACGAGACGAATATCTAAGATATATTCGTCTCGTCGTCCCCCGTCCGTTGGTCATGGCCTTTCGTTTCGTTCGTCCCTGTTTCGTCCTTAATTCGTCCCTGTTTCGTCTCTTGAACGCCATCTGCGGAGAAAATTCGTCCCTGTTTCGTCTCTTGAGAGAATCCACGGAGAAAAAGCCATGACAACCGTCACGATATCGTCTCAAACGCACCTGGAAAACATCCCCGCGTCCGCCCTGGAGCGCATCAAGCAATCCCTCACAATGCGCAACCCAGCCCACGCCGAGGCCGTGAAGCACGGGCGGTGGACCGGGAAGATTCCTCAGGAGTTGCGCTTCTACGAAAATACCCTGGACGGCCTGACCATCCCGCGCGGCTTCACGGACCAGGCCCTGACCATTCTGGCCGGCCAAAACTGCCCCGCCGCCGTCGTTGACCACCGCCTGACCCTCCCGGACATGGACCTAACCTTCCAGGGGAAATTGCGGCCGTACCAGACCGAAGCAGTGGCCGCGGTACTCGGGCGGGACCATGGCGTCTTGGAGGCCAGCACGGGTTCCGGGAAGACCGTCATGGGGCTGGCCGTGATTGGGGCCCGGAAACAGCCGACCCTCGTCCTTGTCCATAACAAGGAGCTGCTGAACCAGTGGGCGGACCGAATCCGTCAGTTCCTCGGAATCGAGGCTGGGTTTATCGGTGACGGCAAGTTTGACGTGCGGCCCGTGACCGTCGGCATCGTCAACACGGTACGCCGCCGTCTGCCCGATCTGATCGGCAAGTTTGGCCAGGTCGTGGTTGATGAATGCCACCGAGCACCGGCAGCGATGTTCTCGGAGTGCGTCAAGGAGTTCCCGGCCAAAAACCTTCTCGGGCTCAGTGCAACACCTTTTCGCCGGGACGGGCTGGATAAGCTGATTTTTTTCGCCATGGGCGATCTTGCCCACAAAGTTGATCCTGGGAAGCTGGTGGAGTGCGGCGCGGTCCTGGAGCCGACCATCGTCGTTTCCGAGACCGAGTTTTTTTACAGCTACGCGGACGACTACGCCGCCATGGTCACCGCCCTGGTCGAGGATACTGAGCGCAACGTCCAGATCATTCACGACGTGGTGACGTTCACGAAAGGCAACGGAACGTCCCTCTTGGTCAGCGACCGGGTGAGCCACTGCGAGGAACTGGCCGAAGGCATCCGTCACCGTGGCCTGGCCGTGGAAGTGCTCACCGGCGGCACTCGGGCGCAAGACCGGGCGCGGATCGTGGCAGACGTTCAGGCGGGCCGGGTGCAAGTGCTCGTCTCAACCATGTCGTTGATCAGCGAGGGCTTTGATTGCCCCGGCCTGGACCTGCTCTTCCTGGCAACCCCGGTAGCCTACCGGGGACGGCTCATGCAGGTGGTCGGGCGTATCCTGCGACCTGCTCCGGGCAAAACGCCATACGTCATTGATTACGTGGATCACCGGGTGCCCGTTCTCAGGCATCAGGCAAAAAAACGTTGGGAATAACACAGGAGGAATACATGCAATTTCAAAAGGCACAGCGAAAGAAGGCGAAACTTCGGCTTGCTCTGTCCGGCCCGAGTGGATCCGGAAAAACCTTTTCCGCCCTGCTCATCGCCAAGGGGCTGGCTCCCGGCGGACGTATCGCCATGATCGACACCGAAGGCGGCTCCGGGGAGCTGTACGCTGACCACGAGGGCATGCCGGAATATCACTGCCTGCAATTCTCACCGCCCTACACTCCGGACCGGGCGGTGAAGGCGATCCAGGCCGCGAAGGGTGCCGGTTTCGACGTCGTGATTTTCGATAGTCTCTCCCACGTCTGGATGGGCGAAGGCGGTCTGCTGGAAATGGTGGACACCGCCGGGCAAGGCTTACGCGGCAACACCTTTGCCGCGTGGAAAGCGGTACGGCCCCACGAAAAGAAATTCCTGGAAGCCCTGGTCCGGACGGATATTCACATCATCGTAACGATGCGCACAAAAACAGCGTGGGAAATCACGAAAGACGAGCGAACCGGCAAGACCAAGCCCGTCAAACTCGGGCTGAAGCCGGAGCAGCGCGAAGGCCTGGAGTACGAGTTCACGACCGTCCTGGACTTGGCCGTGGACGGCAACGTGGCGTCCGCATCCAAGGACCGAACAGCTCTGTTTCGCGGGAAATTCTTCGTCCCAGGAGAAGACACCGGGATTCAGCTTCGTTCCTGGCTGGAACATGGCGCCGACGCCCCGGTCCCAACGCCGCCCACGACGCCGCAACCGGAGCAACCCGCTCCCTCTGCCCCTGCTCAACCTGCCCAGCCTGCTCAACCCCAACCCGCCCCGGGTGCCCACGGCCCCGTGGTGGATATGGCCTCCGACGCCCAGCGCAAGAAGATATTCGCTCAGGGTCGTGAACTCGGGCTGGACAAGGACCAGCTCCTTGAGCGCTGCAACGCCTGGCTCAGAAAGACGAGCCGCCCCGAGGTGACCAGCATTGCCGATCTGGACAAGTGGGCGGCGTCGGGCCTGATCGAGGCCATGACCAAGAGCAAGCCCCAGATGGATGAATGCCCGGTCTAACCTCAACAAACTGGAGGAAGTTATGCATATTTTTCTCGATATCGAAACTTTGCCTGGCCCGAATCCGCCAGCACTGGAAAGCATCAAGCCCCCGAGTAATTACCGCGACCCCGTGAAAATCCTGCAATATCAGCAGGAGAAGCAGGAAGAAGAGTGGCGCAAGCAGGCCCTGGACAGCATGCGAGGCGAAATCCTGTGCATCGGCTTCCAGGTTGGCGAGGACGACGAACCCCGCTCTTTCACGAGCGGCCTGGGCGAGGTTGGAGACGAAGCGGACGTGCTGCGCGAATTTGAGAACGCAGTCATCGAAGAATGCGGTCGCGACCGTCCCGAGTGGGTAGCGTTCAATGGTCACGGCTTCGACCTGCCCTGGATATGGCGCAAGTCCATCAAATACGGCCTCGAGTTTCTGCCCGGCATGATCAACTTCGACCGTTACCGGGGAAACATCATTGACCCCATGCGCCTCTGGTGCCCCCACGATTATCGCGGGTACGTAAAACTTGGCGATCTGGCCGAATTCTTGGGCATCGGCGCGAAGACCCAAGGCTTCGACGGCTCAATGGTTTTCGACGCTTGGCGCGAAGGAAGGCTGGAGGAAATCGCCGCATATTGCCGCGATGACGTCCAGCTGTTGGCCGCGGTGCATCGTGCCTTGTCCCAGTACCTCAGCTGATGGAGGATTTTTCGTGACTCTCACAAAAGCATGGATCGGCGTCGATCCCGGCGCTTCCGGCGCGGCTGCGCTGATCACCGCGGACGGGGAAGTTTTGGTCATGGATTGGCCGGGCTCCGTGCTGCTGGCCGTGGGAACCGTCCGGACGTGGCGAATGGAACACCAGATCGAGCTGGCAGCCCTGGAATCCGTTCACGCCATGCCGAAGCAGGGCGTCAGCAGCATGTTCAAGCTGGGCTCAAACTTCGGGCAGTGGCAAGGGCTGTTGGCTGCTCTTGGTGTTCCGTTTGTGCTGGTCCGTCCCCAGGAGTGGCAAAAGGGAGTGCTCCACAAATGCGACGGGCCGGACACGAAGAGCCAGTCACTGGAGGCAGCCCGGCGGCAATGGCCCGACGTGGACCTGAGCCTGAAGAAACATCATGGCCGGGCGGACGCTCTTCACTTGGCTGCGTATGCACGGAGGGTCAAGTAATGGGCTTCCGATTGCCACCTCCCGACGTGATAGCCGTTGACGTGGACGGCACCCTGTTCCGCCCTGTGCCGGGTCAACGCGAGATGGAGGCCAATGCCGACCTCATCACCTGGATACGCGAGCGCAAGGCCGAAGGCTTCACCATCATGATCTGGTCGTTGCGCGGCCAGGAGTACGCACAGGACGCGGTTGACCTGGCCGGGATCGGTGACGTGGTTGACCTCGTTCTGTCAAAACCCGGTTACGTGGTCGATGACACTGGATGGAACTGGATTCGCGAAACGCTTATCGTGCCAGGATTTACAGAACAGTGACACGAATAAGCACACACTTACCAACTGACCACGGGAAGCAGGCCGGAACCCAGGCAACCGGCCTGCTCCCTGTGTTTGCCGGGAAATGTGCCCCGTCCTGGCCCACAACGGCCACGGAATCGCGTGAACCCCTTTGGGATGTTCGACCTTGGGAAATCATGTTTTACGCGGGTTATCGGTCAAGCTGTGACGCACCAGATATGCGCGGGTCCTTCCTGGGGTCTAAAGGACGGGGGTTTCGTGCGGGGCGCGGCCCTTCCCTGAATTTCTGCTTGAAAAACAGTGCTTTATATGTATGGCACTCGGAGGCGTAGCCCATGACTGACGCACCTATCTTGAATTATCGTAATACTTTCGGCTTTGTGGCGTACGGAAGCATCCTGGCAAACAGTATCACGAAGGGCGACCACGGAGACCGGACGGGATCACGCTTCGTCTACAACTTCCGCAAGTCCGGCAAACAGTCGGAGCGGGTCAAGGCCCTGGTGGAGGGCTTCCGGACGCTCAAGGGCTGCAAGTCCATTGCCGTGATCCCCGGCCACACTCCTGCGCCCACTCAGCTTCAGCAGCTCTTCGGCGTCACGATCCGCCGCCGCTCCACCGTGCCTGACCGGAACCGGAAGCACCACCAGGAGTTGCCCAAGGGTTACGGGAAAAGCTTCGTCATCCCCAAGGACCTGGAATTCCCGGTCCTGCTGCTCGACGACCTGTTCGTCTCTGGCCGGACCATGGAGCACTTCCGGCTTGCCCTGGAGCGCCGCGGTCACTTTCACCTCGGAAGCCAGGTCGTCTGTCTGGCCCTCGGGATCGACCACAAGCTGAATCCCGAGCCCACGGGTGAAACCATCGCCATCGAGACGCCCCGGCCCGGCCAGAAATCGCCGAAGCTGCGCATCCCGAAGCCTGAGCCCCAGGACGCCCCTCAGGACGCCCCCGTGGACATCCCCATGGACCTTGCACCGGCCAACCTGACGGAAGAGGGCCTGGACGCCGCCCTGGCTCGTCTGCGCTGGGCTGAAAAGGCGACATTCGCGGCCTTCCAGGAGGCGCGGGACGGCAAGAGCCTCAAGGCCTGGTCCGGAGCGCTGGACCTGCTGCGCAAGCTGGAGGGCAACGTCATTGAGGTGCTTCAATCCCGCCGGGAACTGCTCCCGGCCTCCGAGGTGAAAACGTGGCTGGGCAGGCAGATCGACGCGGCCAAGTCCAGTCTGCTCGACCTGCCCGGACGCCTGGCCCCCGGACTGGAGGGCCTGCCCTGGCCGGAGATGCAGAAGATCATGGAACGTGAAATCCGGGAGGCCCTGCGTGGACTGTCAAACCAACCTTGAAAACTGGTGGAAGGACTACTGGTCCCCGCCCGCCCTGCTCAACCCGTGGGAGTGGGCCGAAGAGAGCCTGGAGCTTTCCGCTCGTAGCACTCCGTTCCCTGGCCGGTTCACCACGGTACGGACCCCGTTCGTCCGCGTCCCCCTGGAGGCATTTCAAGATCCGGTTGTCCGACGTGTGACCGTGTGCTTCAGCGCACAGTCAGGCAAAACCACCGTCTTATCCGTGGGCTTGGCCTACGTCATCGACCAGGCCCCCGGCCCGATCCTCTACACCCTGCCCAGCGAGAACGCGGCGCTGTCCTTCAGCCGGAACCGCCTGCAACCGCTGATCCAGGATTCCCCCGTCCTGGCCCGGCACTTGACCGATAGGAAGCATGATTTCAAGGGCCTGGAAATGATGCTCGACCGGCTGACCATCAACCTCGTGGGCGCGGCCAGTCCCGCCCAGCTCGCCATGCGCCCTATCCGGTATCTCTTCGCGGACGAGATCGACAAGTGGCCCCTGGGCACTGACCGGGAAGCCGACGCCTTGTCCCTGGCCATCGAGCGCGTGAAATCGTTCCGGAACCACAAGATCGTCCTGGCCAGCACGCCCACGACGGACAAGGGCGCGATCTGGCAGAACTACCAGGCCGGGAGCCGGGAGGAATATCATATCGTCTGCGCTGAGTGCGGCGCGTCCTTCCCCCTGGAGTGGGAGCTGATCAAGTGGCCCCAGACGCTGGACCTGGAAGAGGTCCGGGCCTCTACCTGGCTGGAGTGCCCTGGGTGCAAGGCCACGTTCACGGAGCGGGAAAAGGTCCGGCTACTCCAAGCTGGTGAATGGGTGAAGACGAACCCCCTTGCACCGGCGGACCACCGCTCCTTCCGCATCAACGAACTGGCCTCCCCGGTTTCTCGCTGGGGCGACCTGGCCGTCAAGTTCCTCAGCGCCCGGGCCGCACAGAAAACCGGGGACCTGGGGCCGCTGCATTCGTTCATCAACTCGTCATTGGCGCAGCCCTGGAGCGAACCCGAGCACATGGCCCACAAGCGGCCCGAAGAGATTCAAAAGCTCTGCGATCACCGCTCCCAGGGCGAATTGCCCGACGTGCCCTTGGCAGTGCTCACCGCCGGAGTGGACACCCAGGACAACGGCTTCTGGGTCGTGATCCGGGCATGGGGCGAAAACATGGCCTCCTGGCTTGTCCGGGAAATGTTCGTCCCGGATACGGACGTCTTGGTGGAGACCATGCTCAACTCCCGCTTCGCGCATCCTTCCGGCCAGGAATTCGCGGTCCGCCTGGCCTTCATCGATTCCAGCGGCCACCGAACGGCTGAGGTTTACGAGCTTTGCCGCCGCATCCCCGTGTTCAAGCCGATCAAGGGCGAACAGAAGATTTTCGGCGGCACCTGGAAGAACTCGCTCCTGGACCGGTACACGGGCCGTGACGGCAAGTCCTACCCGATCCCCGGCGGATTGCAGCTGATCCGGCTGGACACGACATTTTACAAGAACATGCTGTCCGCAAAGATGAGCCTTGACCCCGAGGGGCCCGGAGCCATGCGCATCACCGCGGACGTGTCCGGGGATTACTTCAGCCACATGACTTCCGAGTACCGGGACGCCAAAGGCTACTGGCAGCGCCCCAAGCACAAACGCGGGGATCTCTGGGACTGCGAGGTGTACAACCTGGCCTGCGCGGATTTCCTCGGGATCAGGGATTGGAAGGCGACGAGCGTGGAGCCCAAAAAAGCCACGGTGGCACCCAAACAGGCCAACCCTTTCACGGAAGGCGCCAATCCGTTCAGCCGGACAGGCCGTCAACTGCCCTCCTGGTTCACCAGCCGTGGAGGTCGCCTATGGTGAAGCGTCTCGTAGGCCTCAAGGCCATCGCGGCGCATCTTGGGCGCAGCGAGAACACCGTCCGCCGGTACATCCAGGTTCACGGCCTGCCCGTCCATAAAGTGGGCGGACTGATCGAGGCGGACAAGCAGGCACTGGATGAATGGCGCGGCGTGGACAAGCCGGTCGTGGTGGCTCAGGGAGATGAAGTTATTATCCCGAGACGGGACAATAAAAGCCAACCAAAGAGCATAGCCAGGCCGGAACAGCCGTCGGTCATGGTGGAGCAACCCGCTCCAAGGGCAACACAGCATGGCCGTGGTTCTTGCCACGTGCCGCCCACGTTCCGGCCAGAAAATGCGGCCGTATTTTTTGAAGACCAAGATCCTCGTGAACACAAGATAGAGAGGTGGACCCATGCAATACCAACTCCTGAACGTTGAACAGACCTGCAAAAGGCTGGCCTGCTCCAAGCGCCACGTTTACGACCTGATTGAGGAAGGAGCCCTGGAGCACGTCCGCATCGGCAAAAAGCGCGGACTGCGCATCCTGGAAAGCAGCCTGGTGGAGTTCATCCGCTCTAAGTTAGGTGCATCACGTGCATAGTGTGCGCGTAAGGGATTGAACAAGAGAGTTCATCGGGTATGTTGCGGGAAACAAGGAGGACGCGACACATGTTGCAAACCGATATGAAAGCCGTTTTTCAGCGCAGCGGGATGACCCAGGCGGAATTGGCAAAGAGGCTGGGAATTTCCGTCGGTTCTCTCAACAACTACCTGAACGGTCGGCAACCCATTCCCGGCCACGTCCTGGACCGTCTGGCCCTGCTGGCCGACGCTCATCGAATCCTAACCCCTGGAGGATATCCGCATGGATCAACCATGTACGCTTGATGACTATTACGCGAAGATTTCGGAAATAGACGGCCAGATCGAGGCCAAGCTCCAGCGGAAAGAAGAATTGGAGCAGGAGCTTGCCCAGGCCAAGGACGCCCTGGGTCAGGCCGAAAACCGAAAGCAGGAGGCCATTACCCAAGTGGCCCGCAACGGCAACAACAAGGCGACCACCACGGCCCTGGACAAGGCAATCGCTGAGGTCGATCAGGCCCGGAAGCACGTCGAGGACACCGAGCGCATGGTGACCGTGATCCGTGCCGACATCAACGAACTACGCAGCGAGGTGTTCAGGGTCGAGCGGCAATCCCGCGGCAGGTATCGGGACGTGCTGACAGTAGTCCGGGACCGGTCCCTGGAACGGGTCCGGGAGGTGGAGGACGCCGCCTGGCTGGCATGGCAGGCAGAGCGGGAACTTGGGAGAACCCAGAGCTTCGCGAACTTCGCGGCCAAGCTGTTCCCGACCGCCGCCGGGTACGACTGGGATGCCCAAGCCTATGCGACATCCAGCGGAACCATGTCGTTCCCGAAAATCCCAGACGGTTTTCCACAGATCCCCGAAGCCCCAAAGTCGAAACACCTTGACTCGTGCGACCGACGCGAGATGGAGATTGCCCATGCTGACAGCTGAAATTCAGAAGGTCACCGGGCCGATATTTGAGCGGCTGGGCCGGGACCACGGGTCCGAGTTCGACGCCTACAAGGCCCGGCTTGTGGCCGGCCAAAAGCTGACCATGGCGGAAATGCAGCAGAAGTTTCCTCATGTGCTGGACTACTGGAAGGCCCGCTTCCGTGCGAAGGCTCAAGCGGGCAAGCCTGCTGCTGACAACACCCAGAGCCCCAAGCCCGCCCGGGTGTACACTGACCCGGCGCAAGCAGTTGCGGCTGCTGAAAATGAAACCATTGACCTGTTCGCCGCCATGTACGGCGAACAGGCCGGAAACCGGCTCCGAAGAGCCTGTGAGGATCGAAAAATGGCCAATGCGAACCCGGAGGCTTTCTATCGAACACAGCCCCAGACCACCGCCCCTACACCGCCCCCGGCCCGGACCGAGAGCCCCATGGTCATCGAGGCCCGCCGCCGGGCCGGATTGCGTGTTGATCACCCTCTTGAGGGGGAATCCCCTCTCGTGGCCAATGCCCGGTTGAGGGCGGCGAAGGAACATTCGTCCGCCGAAAATCCCCTCATCGCCAATGCCCGCCGCCGGGCGGAAGCGGCAAAGGAAGGGCAACATGACTCTTGATCACGTCGAGCACGTCGAGCAGAGCCAGACCCCGGCGGAAGGCCATGAGTTCGACATTGAGGCCTTCCAGGTACACAACCCGAAACTGTTCACCGCCATCTTTCAGGCAGGGCAGGCGGACCTCGTGTCCCTGCTGAAAGTCGTCCTGCCAGAAGACACCATGTCCCGGCTGGGCAGCCTCCTGGAATCCGGCGTCACCGCCGCCCAGGCACGGGCAATGGGGTTCACCCTGGAGGCGTCCGGAGAAGGCGCGGACCGACGGCGCATTCTCCAACTGCTGGAAAAGGGCCTGGAGGTGAACGCCAACCTGGGTCAGGCCATGCCGGGAGTCACCGGCCCCCACGGCAAGCAGGAAAGCCCCCTGGTGGCCAACGCCAAGATCAGGGCCACTGAGGACGCCAAACGTCAAGCTCAGGCATCATAGACCGGCCTTCAAAAATCGCTCGACCCTCCACCGAGCGGCATCCCCTGGTGAGCCGGGAGGGGCTTCGGCTCCTCCCGGTTTTTCAAACCGAAACCGCACACGGCAACACGCTTGATTCAATGACAAAAGCTTTTCAATGACCGCTTTCTTTCCGAGGAAGGCGGTTTTTTTTGCTTACCCGCTTGACATTAGATAAATCCATAATTACATAAAGCCAAATAGCGACACAAAGGGAGGTGGTGAAACATGGTCGATGCTCGCGGGCTGCGAACGATCTCAATCCGGCTGACGCCGGAGCAGCACAAACGCTTGAAAGTGCTGGCTGCGCAAAAGGAAACGACTATTCGGGATCTGGTGGTGGAATGGCTGGAGCGAGCGGAAAAAGAGCAGGCAGGTCAAGAGAAATAAAAAGCCCGGTCACATGACCTTGGCGGGAACCGTGACCGGGCATCCACAACCAACCAAAGGAGAATGGCCATGGAAAGCGCACAGTTAATTGAAAACGTTGGCCGTGACAATGGCGAGCATGAAGCAATCGTGAACCGACTTCACGCGGCCCTCGTGCCCCTGGAAAGCCTATGCGGCGTGATGCGACAGGAATCCGACGGGCATCTGCTTGACTTCGTAGTCGTCGTGGAGAAGCTGGTTTCAGCGGCATCAACGGATATGGAGGACATCGCCGACCAGATAGAGCACGAACATGGAGTTGGTACGTTGAAAACCGAGGACTCCAGTGAGCGCGTCAAACGACAGTTCCGGCGCTGGGCTCCCGCGAACCATTCAACCGGCCAGGAGGCGACGGCATGAGTGACGATTTCCGCACCTACGAAGACGGGCTTGTCGATTCCATCCATGAACATCTGCGAAACCTGGCCGACTTCCTTAATCACGCCGCTTGGTTACAGGCGAACGCACACCAAGACAATACGGTCATCAGGGCCGCTGTTGACCTTCTGAGGACTGCCACGGCCAAGATAGATAGCGATATGCGCGCACTTCAACAGCACATTGATATCCGCCTTCATCGGCGTTGCTACGACCCCGATTTTCCCGAGAAGAGAGGGGAACTGGTCTCGGTGGACATTGAGCACGTCCGGAAACCCGGCGAGGTGACGGCATGAGCATGGAAAACGAGCCGTTGGTCCGCAACTTCCGCGAAGTCGGACATGCACTGCTCTGGATGAGCGAGGCCATGGACGCAAGCTTTAACCACGGCCAGGGCTTTGACGAAGGCAGTCCAATCGGGCCTGCCCTGATCATGCGGCTGCTGGGCGAAGCGACGCTCCAACTCGATGAGCACCAGGATAACAACCCGTAGAGCAAGGAGGGGATCATGGTTTTCTATCTCAAGGCGACAAGTCCGCACCTTCAGATCGGCGAATATTTCGAAGCGGAAAATGCCTTCCGGGCCGTTGAAGTTATCCGGTCGCTGATGCACAAATTCGGTTTCCTGGTCCTGCTGGACCAGCAGGAGCCTACCCATTGCCGCGGTCGGATTTACAAGGACAGAGGCCTGGAGTTGCTACCGGTCGGTGAGGTCGCAGCAGTGGCAGTCTAACCCCTACCCTTGGCCGGAAAATGGCTGCTCCCAAAGCCGTCTTCATCGTCCAGGTGGAGGCGGCTTTTTTTGCGAGAACACGTTTTGCCCCTTGAGCTTGTGGTCTGACCAGCCGGGCGTGACAAATCAATCCGTTCAGAAAATTCCCAAGCCGTCTTGACATGGAGTGACTGGTTTGGACATGATACTTTTTCTGTCGGCATGTTTTTGATTGAAACATGAACAGACAATGGAGGACATATGCTCAGATCAAGAAAGAGCCTGATTGGCGGGCCGATAGAAATGGATCGCTTGGACGAGGATATTTTGACGCCTGAAGAGTTTTTGCGGCTGGACCAAAGCGAGCGGCGTGAAATTTTGAGGATGCGGCCCCTGGTCAAGAGGCTGGGGAAAGGCGGGCTGGATAGTCCTGATTTCGTGTCCATCCTGGTCAAGTGGAAAAACCCGAGATATGAAGCTCGCCTCTGATGGCAAAGATCAATAACCAGGTTGGAGTCAAAGCGCCCAACGCTGACCAAATTTCTCAATTCCTGGAGAATCAACGCCTGGAGATGGATTTGCGGGCACAAGAGTTGGCTCTCCAAAAGCAGCATGACAACCACGGCTTTGAGTTCAGCAAAAAGGCGCTTGACGCCCAGCTTACGGACAGAAACCAACAGCGCGAAAACGCCCTGCGATTGCAACGCAATGTTTATGTTCTGATAGGTGGGCTATCGATTTTGGCCGCCGCCGTCGTCGTAGCCGCACTTTGGATGGACAAGGAGAGCGTGGCCATTGAAATCATCAAAACAGTTGCCCTGCTGATTGCCGGAGGCGTCGGCGGATATGGAATCCGGGGCATCAAAGAGAGTCGCATGACCCAGGACCAAGCCCCACCCCAACCCTGAACAGCTTGTCCCGCGGAATATAGTTCCCGTCAGCCAACCCGGGCAAGCGTTGCAGTCCGAGACCTAGTCGTTCGACTGTGCGTTGCTATCAAGGCCGTCTGCCCCAGGGTGGACGGCCTTTTGCGTGATAAAGCCCACGGCCCCATGCCCCTACCAAGGCAAACAGCGGAAAAAGCCCGTGTCCGGGGCACAGTGACAAGCCAGGTGGCCCCCAGGCGAGCAGAGCCTTTCCGTGGAGGCGGCGGGCTGAGGGCTTAAAATCTCACAATGAGAAAATTGCGCGGGTGATTGCGGATAAGATCAATGAGGATGCAGCGCCGCAAGATCGGGTGAGCGAGAAGGCTTTAAGAGACAGGGTCCGCCGATCAGAGGGAGTTATTTGCACGAACCATGCAAATAAAACCGAACCCCAAGGAAGTGAGGAAAAAAGGCAGGGAAAGAGGAAGGATGAAACTTGCCAAGCAACAGAGGCAATCAGTTATGTGGTGGCTTTGCGTCCTGCCCTCCCCGGCGGTCGGGACAGGGTTCCGGGGCCTGCCTGGCTGGTTCGTGCCGGTCGTGGTGCCCGTGCCTTTGACGCCCATCCTTCCCAGGCTTGGGCCAGCCAGACCCCGGACCCGTGGCCACGGCCCCCACGGCGCACACCAGCAGGGGCGGACCCTGCCCCCGGCCATGGCCGTTTTCGTGATCCGCATCCCTCCACCTCTACACCCTCAAGGTCGGCTGCGCCCCTTTGGCCGGTCTCAGCCCAGACGGGCTTTCTGGCCCGCCCTCCCTGACATTGACGTGCTGCTTCGGGCCATGTCCGCCGCCCCTGCAAAGGTATCCCTCGACCATAGGCCCTCCCCCCGCCGCTCCCCCCTGGCCGCGGGCCTGCATGGCCGCCCAGGCTTCGGCGGTCCCCCTCAGTGTCCGGCAGACCGAAAACGGACGGCTCAAACGGTCCGTGGGTCCGGGCCACCACACACCGTTGACCCTTCCCCCACGGCTCAGCGGTTGCCGCCCGTTTTCGGCCTGCCTACCACGTCCGCCCAGCCCAGGTTATCTTCAGCCCCTATACATGCGGCCAAGCAACCCCGCGTCCATCGCCTTCCAGAACGTGCCAAGCCCGGCCCCCTGGTACCTATGCGGTACCCGCTACGTTTTGACACAAAAAACGGGCTAGGATGTGATCCTAACCCGTTGTTTTTCTTGGTGCGCCCGGAGAGATTCGAACTCCCGGCCTGCGGATTCGAAGTCCGACGCTCTATCCGGCTGAGCTACGGGCGCGTGGGAGTTGTTTAGGTGGTCTTGGTTGGGCCGTCAAGGGTTGCTCTAGATGGCAGTTTGGTGGCTGGGGTTGATCGTTCTGGTCAAATGCGGTCTTTTGGGCTAATCGTCATGGGTATCATGACGGCATGGAAGGAAGAGGCGGCGGGCCCCTTACGGGTCGTGGCTGGAATTATCTGGCGCGATGACCGATACTTGGCCGTGCGACGACCGGAAGGCAAGCATATGGCCGGTTATTGGGAGTTTCCCGGCGGCAAGATCGAAGCAGGTGAGACGCCGGAACAGGCTTTGACGCGGGAGCTGAGCGAAGAGTTGGGAATTAATATTACGGGTTCCCGCCCTTGGCGGGAGAGAATCCATCGGTACCCGGATTTGCATGTGCATGTTTTTTTTCACATGGTAAGCGCGTTTCAGGGGGAGCCCGCTCCCCGGGAAGGCCAAAGCATGACCTGGGTGACGCCGGCGGAAAACGCATTGCCGTTTTTGCCGGCCGACCTGGATGTCGTGGCGGAGTTGGCCGCGAAGTTCGGGCCGCGGAACTGACGGGATTACCCGGACCGCAGTGTACTGATCAGGAGCGCTGAAATGGCTATATTCCTGTACAAGGGCCGCAACAAGCTGGGCCGGAAGGTCAAGGGCGACTTCGACGCCCCGACCCTGGAGATGGCCGAAAACGCCCTGCGACGCAGGGGATTCACCCAACTCAAGGTCAAGCCCAAACCCAAGGATCTGCTCGAGGGGACCTTTCTCGAAGGCTCGATTACCGACCGGGACATGGTCGTTTTCAGCCGCCAGTTCTCCACCATGATCAACGCGGGAGTGCCCATCTTGCAGTCCTTGCAGATCATGTGCGAACAGACGGAAAATAAGCTCTTGCGGCGAGTGCTCTACACGGTGCGCAACGACATCGAAGGCGGAAGTTCCCTGTTCGACGCCATGCGCAAGCATCCCAAGGTCTTTACGGACCTCTACGCCAACATGGTCAACGCTGGCGAGGCCGGGGGGGTTTTGGACGTTATTTTGCTTCGTTTGGCTGATTACTTGGAAAAAGCAGCCAGACTCAAGGCCAAGGTCAAATCGGCCATGGTCTATCCGGCCGTGGTGGTCACCGTGGCCGTGGCCGTCATCGCCATCATTCTGATTTTCGTCATCCCGACCTTTGAAACCATGTTCGCGGATTTCGGCGCGGCCCTCCCGCTACCGACCCAGATCGTGATCAACATGAGCCGCTTCACCCAGGACAATATTCTGTACATATTCCTGGGGGCCGTGGCCTTTGCGATCATCTTCAAACGGCTGTATCGCCTCGAGCGGGTCAAGATCATGGTGGATTTCTGGATTTTGACCCTGCCCGTGTTCGGTCCGCTGCTGCGCAAGGTGGCCGTGGCCAGGTTCGGGCGCACCTTGAGCACCATGGTTTCCAGCGGCGTGCCCATCCTGGGGGCTCTGGACATCGTGGCCAGGACCTCCGGAAACAAAACCGTGGAACGCGGCGTTCTGGAAGCCAAGAAGAGCATCGCCGAAGGTCAGACCCTGGCCGATCCCCTGGAGGCCACCGGCGTCTTCCCGCCCATGGTCGTCCAGATGATCTCCATCGGGGAAACCACGGGGAACCTGGACCATATGCTGGCCAAGATCGCCGACTTTTACGACAACGAAGTGGATGTGGCCGTGGAAACATTGACCTCGCTGCTGGAGCCGATGATGATCGTTTTCCTGGGGGTCGTGGTGGGCGGACTGGTGGTGAGCATGTACCTGCCTATTTTTCAGATCGGCGAGACCATCATGTAGCTGTTGGTGGAGATGTCGAAATATTCTATGAATGATCACGTGCCGAAACAGACTGGAGTACAATCGTGAAAATCAAGGATTTGCTGGAACGACCGGAACGGTCAAAGATTTCCCTGGAGTTTTTCCCCCCCAAGGACCGGGCCTTGTGGCCGAAGTTTTTTGATACGGTTCAGCGGCTGCGAGGCCTGGACCCGCTGTTCGCCTCCGTGACCTACGGGGCCGGCGGAAGCACACAGGCCGCCACATTAGAGATCGTGACCACCTTGAAGCGGGATTTCGCCTTGGAACCCATGGCGCACCTGACCTGCGTCGGGGCCTCGGCCCAGATTTTACGATCGTTCCTGGACGATCTGGACCGGGCCGAGGTGGCCAACGTGATGGCTCTGCGCGGCGACCCGCCCCAGGGGGAGACCGCGTTCACTCCCTCTGACGACGGATTCCAACACGCCTCGGACCTGGTCCGCTTCATCGCCGCCGAATATCCGGACATGGGCGTCGGCGTGGCCGGATACCCGGAAGGACATCCCGAGGCCGTCGGCCTGAAAGAGGACCTGGATTTCCTGAAAATGAAGCTGGAACTGGGCGGAGACTTCGCCGTGACCCAATTGTTCTTCGACAACGACATCTACTGGAAGTTCGTCCAGCGAACGCGTGAAGCCGGGATCACCAAGCCCATTCTGCCGGGGATCATGCCCATTTTCAGCTTGAAGTTCATTCAGCGGATCACCTCCATGTGCGGTGCGACCCTGCCTGCCGCCTTCCTGCGGGATCTGGAGCAGGCGGACGCCCGAGGCGGAGACGCGGCGGTTCAGGAAGTCGGCATGGCCCATGCCGCGGCCCAGATCCAGGACCTCCTGGACAACGGCGCACCGGGAGTCCATTTGTACACCATGAACCGGTCGGACGGATGCCTGCGGATCATGGAGCAGGTCCGCCGCTGACAAGGTGTTGATCGCGTTAAAATACAAATTAGGGAGTAACGACATATGCATGCCAAGCAATTGCGAGTCGGCGTGGTGGGCGCCACCGGAGCGGTGGGCAGGGAAATGCTCAAGACGCTGGAACAGCGGGAATTCCCGGCGACCAGTGTTCGAGCCTTGGCTTCCTCCCGGTCCGCTGGCCAGGAAATCCCGTTCAAGGGCGGCCAATTGATCGTGGAGGAACTTGACGAAAACTCCTTTCACGAACTGGACCTGGCCCTCTTTTCCGCCGGAGGGGGCACGTCGGAAAAATTTGCGCCCATCGCCGTCCGGTCCGGGTGCGTGGTGGTGGACAATTCCAGCGCCTGGCGAATGGATCCGGAGGTTCCTCTTGTCGTTCCGGAGGTGAATCCGGATGATTTGGCCAAGCACAAGGGCATCATCGCCAATCCCAACTGCTCGACCATCCAGATGGTCGTGGTGCTCAAGCCTCTGCATGAGGTGGGCAAAATCAAGCGGGTGGTGGTCTCCACCTACCAGGCCGTTTCCGGAACCGGCCAAAAGGCCATCAAGGAGATGGAGACCCAGGTTCGCCAGATGTTCAACATGCAGGAACCCGAGGCCGAGGTCTATCCGTACCAGATCGCCTTCAACTGCCTCCCGCACATCGACGTCTTCCTGGACAACGACTACACCAAGGAAGAAATGAAGATGGTCCTGGAGACCCAAAAGATCATGGGCGACGAGACCATCCGGCTGACCGCCACCACGGTCCGGGTGCCGGTGTTCTACGGCCACAGCGAGTCCGTGAACGTGGAGACCGAGAAGAAAATCACCCCGGCCGAGGCCCGGGTGATCCTGGCCCAAGCCCCGGGAGTGCAGGTCTTGGACAATCCCAGGGAGAAAATCTATCCCATGCCCATCCACGCCGCCGGAGAGGACCTGACCTTTGTCGGCCGCATCCGCGAGGACGAGTCCATCGCCAACGGACTGAACCTGTGGATCGTGGCGGACAATCTGCGCAAGGGCGCGGCCCTGAACGCCGTGCAGATAGCGGAGGTGCTGGTGGAACGGGATTTGATCAGGATCTAGCTGACCAGTTCTCGTTTTTTCGCGGCCCGATTCTCGGGCCGCATGACATTGTATGGGACGAATTCGGAGTAGTGATGATGCTTACCGTGGTTAACGATTCAGACGCCTATCTTGAGCGGCTGCTCCAGGCCCCCAGGCCGGGGATCGGTGAAGTCATGGCCTTTTACGACCACCGGGTCGGCGTGATCGGCACGGACCCGCGGCTGATGGTGCTGCCCCTGGACGACCACATGGTCCACCGGGGAGACGGGGTTTTTGAAACCATGAAATTCGTGGAGCGCAAGCTCTATCAGCTCGAACCGCACATGGACCGGCTGATGTTTTCGGCCCGGTCGATTTTTCTGGAGCCGCCCTGTCCCTGGGAGGACCTGAAGACCATGATCGTGGACGTGGCCCGGGCAGCCAACGCGGACCAGGGCATGGTACGCATCCTTCTGGGGCGCGGTCCCGGAGGATTCGGCATTGATCCACGGGAATGCCCCAAAGCCGGTTTGTACATCGTGGCCTACGCCCTGCATCCGCGGCCCGAGTCCGCCTATGAAAAAGGCGTCACGGCCTCACGCTGCTCCATGCCCGCCAAGCGCGGTTTGATGGCCAAGATCAAGAGCGTCAACTATCTGCCCAACGTGCTGATGAAGCGCGAAGCCGTGCAATCGGGCTGCGACTATTCCCTGTGCTTTGACGACGACGGTTTTCTGGCCGAAGGGGCCGTGGAAAACGTCTGTCTCGTGGACGCCCAGGGACGTCTGGTGGTTCCGGAATTGAACAACGCCTTGACCGGAACCACCCTGATGCGCGCCCTGGACGCGGTCAAAGGCGAAATGCCGGTGGTCTTCCGCCAAGTCACCGAGGACGACGTCTACCTGGCGCGGGAGGTGATCCTCCTGGGCACGACCATCGACGCCCTGAGCGTGGTCCGCTTCAACAAGAAGCCCATTCACGACGTGCGACCGGGGCCGGTGAGCAAAAAGATGCGCCGGTTTCTGATCCAGGATCTCCGAGAGAGCGGCATTGCCCTGTAACCAAGCCTTATCCGGCAATCCTCTCTCCAAGCCGAATTGGTTGCGTTGAAGCGACGCATGCTCCTGCTCTATCGCCTGCTTTTTCCCGTCGCCCTGCTGGCGGCCCTGCCGTTCTACCTGCCGCGCATGCTGCGTCGAGGCGGCTATGCCCGGCACTTCGGCCAGCGCCTGGGCTTGGTTCCGAACCTCCCGGCCCGGCCCGCCGAAGCCCGCCGAGTATGGATCCATGCCGTCAGCGTCGGAGAGTTGCAGGCATTGGGGCCGTTGCTGGAATTGCTGCGCCAAGAGCATCCATCGACCCAGATCGTGATGACCACCACCACCAGCACGGGGTATGCTTTGGCTGAGAGCAAGTACGGCCAGCAACTTGCCCACCTGGGCTATTTTCCGGTGGACTTCTGGCCCATCAGCCGACGGGTCTGGAATCGGCTTCAACCGGACCTGTGCCTGCTGATGGAAGGGGAAATCTGGCCGGAGCACCTGCACCAAGCCCGACTTCGCGGCGTCCCCACGGTGTTGATCAACGCCCGGGTCTCGGAGCGATCCTTCCGTCGCTGGCAGACCCTGCCGCGCCCTTTGCGCGAACCCTTCGCCATGCTGTCCCTGGTCGTGGCCGCTTCGGAAGAGGATGGACGGCGGTTTGCGTGCCTGGGAATCGCGACGGATCGCATCGTGACCAGCGGCAACCTCAAGTTGGATATTGCCCCGGACCCGATCCTGGATTCCATGGAATTGGAACGGTTGCGCGCGGATTTGGGCCTGAAGGCATGGGGGGAGCGTACGGATGGTGAAGATGCCCCGCGCCCTTTGGTATTGGCTGGAGCCTCCACCTGGCCGGGCGAAGAAAAAATGCTCCTCCGGGTGGCCCGCAAGCTCTCGGACCACGGCTTGCCGTGCAAGCTGCTGCTGATCCCCCGTCATGCCGAGCGGCGGGGCGAGCTGCGGGATTTGTTGACCAGGGAGGCCGTTGACGCGCACTTCCGGTCCACCGGGCCCGCCGAACGGCCGGTGGCCGTGGCCGTGGCCGACACCACCGGGGAGATGGTTCGTTTGCTCCAGGCCGCGGACGTAGTTTTCGTGGGAAAAAGCATGGACCCGCACAAGGGCGGCCAGAATCCCATCGAGGCCGCGGCCCTGGGCAAACCCGTGCTGTTCGGGCCGAACATGCAGAATTTTCGGGCCGTGGTCGATTCCCTGCTCGCGGCAAAGGCCGGCCAAGTCGTACGGGATGAAACGGAATTGTTCGACGCGGCAAAGGCGCTGTTACGCGATCAGGCCGAACGAAGGGCCATGGGCCAAGCGGCCCGGAGCTGGCACCAGGCCGGGAAAGGGGCTGCGAGGCGGACCGTGGACGCCATCAGCCGTTTTCTGGAGCCACGTCGCTGAGCTGTATCCGAACGGCTTCCAACACCGCCTCGGGCAGGAGCAGACGCATGTCGCCGTCGGGGGCGCGCAGGACGCGATTGCGGCGGTCGTCTCCGGGATACGGCCGGTACTTGGCCGGGTCCGTGGGGCCGAACAGGGCCAGGGTGGGCACGCCCATGGCCGCGGCCAGATGCAGCGGCCCGCTGTCGTTGCCGACCACCAGACGGGCCTGGGCGATGAGGGTGGGCAACTCGGCAAGGGCGGTTTGCCCGGTCATGTTCAGGAAACGCGGGGTGAGCGAGTTCGAAAGGCCCGCGAAGCCGGAGGGGTCCGCTAGGGCATGGGCTCCGGCCCAGGCCGCGGAAACGTCGGGCTTGGCGTCGAGCAGCAGCTTGGTCAGTGTTGCATAGCCCGGCCAATTTTTTTCAGGCCGACTGCTTTCGGGGAACAGCAAAATCGGCTTGGATTTCGTGCTCGCCGGGACGGGCTCCAGCCGACCGGGACACTCTGGTTGGTGATTATCGTGGCACGGGTCGTTTTTGATTTTGAACGGACGCTCTGGCGGTTGGAAAGGCAGCCGGGCGGCGATGGCCCTGGGCAAGCCCAAAAGAGGTAGAAATTCGGCCAGAATGGCCACAGCGTGGGCGTCACTGCCGACGGTTGGCAATGGCGTGCGCCGGTGGTAAGCGATTCCCGCTCCCTCCCGTGCGTCGCTCCGACCGACGACCATGTCGGCCCGGGCCGCCAAAGCGATCAGTCCGCTGCGGGCAAGACCCTGCATGTCCAAAACATGGGAATAACGCCGCTTGCGCACCGCGCGGATCAAGCGCAGGAATCCCGTGAGTCCTCCATGGCGTTGGAAGAGCAGGACGTCGTCCACCACCGGACAAGCCGCCACCAACGGAGCGAAAACGTCCCGGCAAACCCAGTCGATTCGGGCCCCCGGAAATCCGGCCTTGATCATTTGGGCGACGAGCAGCCCGTGAACGATGTCCCCGAGAGACGAGGGTTTGATGATCAGAACCGTGGGAGAATGCATGACAATGATTTGTGCCGATGGAATATTTGCAGGGAGTAACGCGTCACGATGCGAGTAAAGCAAAACGAAGGATTGTTCAAACGTTTTTTGCCCTATTTCGCCTTGCTGGGGGCGGTACGGCTGCAATTCGCGGCGGCCATTTTTTTCGGGGTGATTTTCGGCGTGGCCAGCGGCTTCGGCCTGCCCTTCATGGCCGACCGCGTCTTTCCGGTCATTTTCGGTCCGGAACCGCCGTCCACGGCCGTGCTGCTGACGGTGACCGCGTTTATTCCGGTCGTCTTCCTCATCCGCGCCGCCAGTGGGTTCCTGAACGTCTACCTGATCCACTACTGTGGCGGGAAGGTGCTGGAAGCGTTGCGGGTGCGGGTTTTCAGCAAGCTGCAGGAACTGCCGCTGGCCTTTTATCAAAAGAACAAAAGCGGCGACCTCCTGGCCCGGGTGGTCAACGACACCGGACAGTTGCAGGCGGTGGTGACCAATGTGGCCAACGACCTGATCAAGCAGCCCTTGACCTTTGTCGGGGCCCTGGGCGCGGTGGTCTACCTGTCCATGAAGCAGCAGGACTTGCTCTTCGTGCTGCTGGCCTTGCTGCTGGTCCCGGTCTGCATCCTGCCCATCCGGATCATCGGCAAGAAACTGCTTCACCGGGCGCATCGGTTTTTGGCCCAGACCGCGGACCTGACCACCATCCTGAACGAAAACCTCACGGCAACCAAGGAAGTTCGGGCCTTCGGCCTGGAAAAACGGGAAATCCGCAAATTCGAGCAGGCCGCTCAAGGTCTGTTTCACTGGGCCATGAAAGTGGTCAAGTACTCGCATATCCTTTCCCCGACCATTGAAGTCGTGGCCGCCGTCGGGGTGGCTGGGGCCGTGTTTTACGCGGCGTCCAGGGGAGTCAGTCTGGAGACGATCCTCCCCTTGATTTTCGCGCTGTACATGGCTTACGAACCGGTCAAGAAGCTGGGGCGGATCCATAATGAAATCCGCAAGGGCGAAGCCTCCCTGGAGCGCCTGGAGTATATTCTGAACACCGAGGACACGGTCCCTGATCCCGAAATCCCTCAGAGCATGTCACTGGGCCAGGTCCGCGGGGAGATCCGTTTCGAGAGGGTCTTTTTCGCCTATGAGCAGGGCATCCCGGTGCTCCAGGACGTCAACGCGATCATTTCCCCCGGCGAGGTGGTGGCCCTGGTGGGACCCAGCGGGGCGGGCAAGACCACCTTCGCGAACCTGATTCCTCGGTTCTACGATGTTTCCGCGGGCGCGATCCGCGTCGACGGCCTAGATGTGCGCGACGTGCGCAAGGACGATCTGCGCCGGGCCATGGCCATCGTGCCCCAGGACCCGGTGCTGTTCAACGACACGGTGCGCTCCAACATTCTCGCCGGAAACCAGGACGCCCCGCCAGAGGCCGTGGAATACGCCGCGCAACGGGCGTTTGCCCACGAGTTCATCCAGGAACTGCCCCACGGATATGAAACCGTGGTCGGGGAAAAGGGCATGCGCCTTTCCGGCGGCCAAAAGCAGCGCCTGGCTCTGGCCCGGGCCTTCCTGCGCAACGCCCCGATCCTGATCCTGGACGAGGCCACCTCGGCCCTGGACGCCACCAGCGAGGAAATGATCCAGCAGGCCCTGGCCGGCCTGATCCAGGACAAGACCGTACTGATCATCGCCCACCGCTTCAGCACCATCCGACTGGCATCACGAATCTTCCTGTTCGAAAACGGCCGGATCAAGGCCACCGGCGACCACGAAAAACTCTACATCACCTCCAACGTCTACAAAAAGCTCTATGATCAGCAGTATATGGCCTAGGCGATGTATGCTTGAAATTTCCCATCCCTAAATCCGCGAATTCTTTTTCTCGGAGCATCTTTGCCGATGAGAGCGTTTACGGAGCTCAGAATCCGAAGACGCGGCTCCCGTGGCGTTATCCGACGTGTTGCAGCCCCAGGTACCATGTGGCGATTCCGAAGTAGATCATGATTCCGAAGATGTCGGCCAGGGAAGCGATCAGCGGGGCGCTGGCCGTGGCCGGGTCCAGCCGGAAGCGCGTCAGCAGGAAGGGCAGGGACATGCCCATCAAGCTGCCCATGAGCACGATGATGACCATGCTCATGGCCACGACCATGGTCACGTCCGGCCCGACCCGGAAGATCCCGATCATGGACACCGCCATGCCCATGCACAGCCCGATGGCCAAGGCGATGAGGATTTCCCGGCTGAGCAGCTTGAACCAGTCCTTCATATGCACCTCCCCCGTGGCCAGGGCGCGGACCATCAGCGTCGCGGATTGCGAGCCGGCATTGCCGCCGCTGCCGATAAGCAGAGGCAGGAAAAACACCAGGGACACCACCGCCTGAATAGTGTTCTCGAAGTAGGCAATGCCGGCCCCGGAAAAAATATTCACGAAGACCAGGGCCAGGAGCCAGGGCACGCGCTTCAAAAAAAGGTAGTAGAGATCCGCGGGCTTGAACCCGCTGAGGTCCGAGGCAGAAGGACCGAAGCCCTCGGCGATGGAGCCCATGCGGTGAAAATCCTCGGAGGCCTCTTCCTCGATGACGTCGTGCACGTCGTCAAAGGTGATGATGCCGATCAACGCCTCCTTCTCATCGACCACCGGCACGGCCAGGATGTCGTACTTGGCCATGGTTTTGGCCACGTCTTCCTGGTCGTCGTTCACATGAACGGTGACCGGATCCCGGCGCATCACTTCCTCGACCTTCTTCTCCGGCGGGGCCATGATCAGATCCCGCAACGAGACCAAGCCGATCAGACACCGCTCCTCGTCGATGACGTAGGTGTAGTAGATGGTCTCCTTGTCCGGCGCCTCCAGGCGCAGCTTGTCCAAGGCCTGCCTCGCGGTCAGGGTCGGCTTGAGCACCGCGTAGTCGGAGGTCATCAGCGCTCCGGCCGTGCCCTCGTCATAGGCCCCCAGACGGATGATGTCCTCGCGTTCCGCCCTGGCCAGCAGCCGCAGGACGTTTTGCCGACGTTCTTCCGGGAGGAGCTGGATCAGGTCCACCCGTTCGTCGGAAAACATGTTCGTGATGATTTCCGCCAGCCGCTTGTCGGACAGGCGGAGCACGATGTCCATCTGCAGGTCCGCGTCCAGTTGGCCCAGGACCTCCGCGCTGTGGTGCGGAAAGAGGGTCTCCAGGACCTGGGCCGCGTCCTTGGTGGACAGCTCATCCAGGGAGTCGGCCAGATCGGCCGGATGCAGGGAGGCCGTAAAATCCCGGAGCGCCTTGGGATTTCCGGCCTCCAGATACTCGTTCAGCGTCGAGATGATTTGTGGATCTTTCATGGAGCGCGTCCTGACCCGTGGTCGTGTGGCCCGTGGTCGTGAGCAGGGACGCGCCGAAGAAGGGACTCTTCGGGGAACGGACTACGCGCTGCTACTGCGTGGTTTCCCCGAAAAGCGGTGCGCCGTGCCGACTCGCGGGCAAGGCCGAGGGAGGTTGAGATTGTCGGGTGCTACTGCCACCTTCGTCCATTCGTGAAGACTCCGTCTTGAGGTCATCGGAAACGGGCGTTTCAAAATCGGCCCGAACAAAAAAAATAGGAAAAGCGCCAAACCGAAACAGCCGATTGGTATCTGGTTTCAGGCGTGAATTCAAGAGAAATGAAAAAGGACGAGGCGTCGCGGCCTCGTCCTTTTTCATGCTCTCGACAACCGAAGAGATTACGCCGGGGCCGCGCAGGCGGTGTCGTACTCGGCCTCCAGGGATTCCATCAACTCCTTGACCGAAAGCAGCTCCTTCACCCGGTGCGCGGTTTGCCCCGCAAAGGCGAAACCGAGGTTCAGGCGTCCCTTTTTGGCGTTGGCCAGGGCCTGGGCGATGCAGTAAGGGCTCTTCTTGACGTCGCAGGTGACGATGCAGTGGTACGGACATTTGTACGGCTTGCGCTTGCCCTCCTCCACGTCGGCGAGGAACTGGTTCTTCAAGGCCCGCCCCGGCATGCCCACCGGGCTTTTGATCACCGTGACGTCGCCTTCCTTGGCGTCAATAAAGGCCTGCTTGAAGGCCATATCCGCGTCGCACTCGTGGGTGGCCACGAAACGGGTCCCAAGTTGGACCCCTGCGGCACCCATGCGCAGATACTTGCAGATGTCCGCGCCGCTGAAGATGCCGCCCGCGGCGATCACCGGAATGGCTCGACCGTGTTTCTGCTCAAAGGGCTTGACCGCCTCAATGACTTGGGGGACGAGGCTTTCAAGCTGGTACTCCGGGTCGTCCAACTGCTCGGCCTTGAAGCCCAGATGGCCGCCGGCCAGAGGGCCTTCGACCACGAAGCCGTCCGGGAGATAGTTGAACTTCGAGAGCCACTTCCTGCACATGATGGCCGCGGCCCGGCCCGAAGAAACGATGGGCACGAGTTTGGTCTGCGAGTCCTCGGTGAGATACTTGGGCAGATCGAAGGGCAGGCCGGCGCCGGAAAAGATGACGTCGATCTTCTCCTGGACGGAAGTTCGAACCAGGTCGGCGAAATTGCTCAGCGCGACCATGATGTTCACGCCGAGGATGCCTTTGGTCATTTCCTTGGCCTTGCGGATTTCCCGCTGCAGGGCGCGGATGTTAGCCTCTGCGTAATTTTTGGCCAGATCCGGCTCGCCCATGCCGATCATGGCCGCGGAAATCACGCCGACCCCGCCTTGATTGGCCACGGCGGCGGAAAGGCCGGAAAGCGATATGCCCACCCCCATGCCGCCTTGGACGATGGGGACCTTGGCAATCATGTCGCCAAAACGTAAACTGGGAAACGTCATGATGTGTTTGACCTCCAGATTGGGCGGCTCGAGCCTTCCCCTCCAATGAAACGGGGGAGTGGCTGAACCGCGTTTATCTATTGTTTTGCGCGTGTTCTTATACCATTCTCGAATCGTCGGCAATTCGTTCGGCCGGATTCGTCCGGGGCGGATTCGTTGACCCCAAGATACTTGCGTCAGGATTATTTTGAATACCAACCACTGAGGAGAATTGACATTATGAGCAACCATGCGTGCGAATCCTGCTCGGACAAGCAGGGATGCAGCGGAAAAAACGAGGAAGAGCAGGCCCTGTGTAATGCTTTGGCCAGGATCAAGAACAAAATCGTCGTCCTGTCCGGCAAGGGCGGCGTGGGCAAGAGCACGGTGGCCGTGAATCTGGCTCAAGCCCTGGCCATGGCCGACATGAAGACCGGGCTGCTGGACGTGGACGTCCACGGACCAAGTCTGCCTCGGCTCCTCAGCCTGAGCGGAGAACGGGCCCGGCTGGATGCCGGACGGCTGGAACCGCTCAGCGCCGGACCGAACCTGTGGGTCATGTCCCTGGGTTTTCTCCTGTCCAGCGCCAGCGAGGCCGTGATCTGGCGCGGACCGGCCAAAATGGGCGTGATCAAACAGTTTCTGCGCGACGTCGCCTGGGGCGACCTGGATTATCTGGTGGTGGACTGCCCTCCGGGAACCGGAGACGAGCCGCTTTCCGTCCTGCAGCTTCTGGGACCGGAGGCCAAGGCCCTGATCGTGACCACCCCCCAGGGGGTGGCCGTGGACGACGTCCGTCGCTCCGTGACTTTCTGCGCCGAACTGGGCAATCCGGTGCTGGGCATCGTGGAGAACATGAGCGGCCACGTTTGCTCCAAGTGCGGCCAGGTGGAGGATATTTTCGGCAGCGGCGGGGGCGAAGCCTTGGCCGGGGAAGCCGGAGTCCCGTTTCTGGGCAAAATCCCCCTGGATCCGGAAGTGGCCCGGGCCGGAGACGAAGGGTTCGCCTTTCTGCGCGTCCACTCCGACGGCCCCACGGCCCAGGCCATGACCCGGATCATCGCGCCCATTTTGGCCATGGCCGGAAGCCCGTCATTCGGGGAACAGGCAAGTCCGTTGAAGACGTAACCACGGGGTTCATCACAGGTGGGACGGTGAAGACGGATGCGGCTTATACCAACTCAACATCGGTAATGCGGTATTCGCTTGAGAAGATGCAGTTACCGGTGTCGGTATCGGGATCGATACTGTTTGTTCCCCAACAATCCAAATTCGATCCCGATACCGATACCGACACCGAAAGAGAAGCTTTGAACTAGATGGTCTTACTGTGCGTAAAACAGAACCGAGGAGGAAGACGATGACCACCGACATGACTACCGTAACGCCCGAAGCCACGCGGATTGGATGGATCGGGACCGGGGTGATGGGGGTGTCCATGTGCGGGCACCTTCTGGACGCCGGATACAAGGCCGTGGTGTTCACCCGGACCAAGGCCAAGGCTCTGCCCTTGCTGGAAAAAGGCGCAAGCTGGGCCGATTCGCCCAGGGCCGTGGCCGAAGCCACGGACGTGGTGTTCACCATTGTCGGCTTCCCTCCGGACGTCCGGGAAGTATATTTTGGAGAGCAAGGGCTTTTGGCCGGTCTGAAATCGGGCCGGGCCTGCGTGGACATGACCACCACAAGTCCCAGTCTGGCCGTGGAGATCGCCGAAGCCGCCCGGCAACGCGGCGCGAACGCCTTGGACGCTCCGGTATCCGGAGGGGACGTGGGCGCACGGAGCGCCAAACTGTCCATCATGGTCGGCGGGGATGACGCGGCCTTTCAAACCATACTCCCCCTGTTCAAGCTGATGGGCGTGAACATCGTCCACCAGGGACCGGCCGGAGCCGGTCAGCATGCCAAGATGTGCAACCAGATCGTTATCGCCGGGACCATGATCGGGGTCTGCGAAAGCCTGGTCTACGCCGCGGCGGCGGGGTTGGAGCCCTCCAAGGTTCTGGAGTCCGTGACCAAGGGCGCGGCCAACTGCTGGAGCCTGGAAAATCTGGCCCCGCGCATCCTCAAGGGCGACTACGCCCCCGGGTTCATGATCGATCACTTCATCAAGGACATGGGCATTGCCCTGGAAGAGTCCCGACGCATGGGCATCCACCTGCCCGGACTGGACCTGGTGGAACGGCTGTACAAGAAAGCCTCGGAATTGGGCCACGGTCGCGACGGCACCCAGGCCCTGTATCAGGCCTTGAAAGCCATGAAGCCGTAGTCGCCCATGAGCAGCTCCGAATATTCCTTCTTATCGGCCCGCGAGGTTTTCCTTGCGAATATGGCATGAATTCATCCTGGCCGCCGGGTTCCTGACCCGGCTGGCTCCGGCCCGGATCGTCGACGTCGACACATTGGGGCGCGGCGTGCGCTGGTTCCCCCTGGTTGGGCTGTACCTTGGCTTTGTCGCGGCACTGCCCTTCATGCTCGGCCTGGGCGAGGGTCGTCCATGGATTCAGGCTTGGCTGTGGCTGGGCGTGACCATGGTTTTGACGCGCGGCCTGCACTGGGACGGCTGGGTCGACCTGTGCGACGCATGGGGTAGCGGAGCCCGGGGGGAGCGATTCTGGGAGGTGCTCAAGGACAGCCGGATGGGAGCCTTCGGAGGCATGGGGCTGGTCATGGGGCTGGCGGGGTACTTGGTTCTGTTGTCGGAAGTGTTTCCGCACGGAGCGTGGGGAGTGCTGATCTGGGCTCCTGTATTGGGGCGAACCGCCGCGGTGGTCCTGGCCTGGAGGACCCGGGCGCTGAGGCGACCGGGCCTGGCCGGTATTTTTTCGGATGCGGCCACGGGCAGGCGTTCGCTCTTGGTCGTCGGAACGGCCCTGGCATTGGGACTCGCGTTCGTGCCGGTGAAGACGTTGGTGTTCGGCGGCCTGCTGTGCGTTGCCGGGATGCTGTTCCTGGTCCGCCTGGCCCGATTCCGAGGAGGCGTAAACGGCGATTTCCTGGGAGCCGTAATCGTTTGGGGCGAGTTGAGCGTTTTTCTCGGATGGAGCCTCGGCGGAACCTGAGTCATGCCCAAGCCGTTTCATTTTTCCCTGGAAAATGTCCTGGACTACCGGCGTCAACTTGTGGACAATGCTCGACTGGAGCTGGCAGCGGCTCAGCGAGCCTATCAGGCCCAGACCCTGAAAGTCGAAGAACTCCGCGTCAAACAGGAAGAAGCGGCATCCCGCCTGGAAAGCCGTCACCTGCTGTCTCCCGACGAGTTCTGGCTGTGGAGCACCTATAGGGAACGCCTTTTGCAGGATGTGCAGCGTGAAGAGTATCGACTGCAAAACCTGGCGAACCGGGTCGCCTCATGTCGGGGCGAACTGATCCAACGATCCAAGGACGCCAAGATTCTGGAACGACTTCGAAACAAAAAGACCTTGGAATTCCATGCGCAAGAAAAAAGCAACGAGCAAAAGGACCTCGATGAAATGGCAACCCTTCGGCACCAGTATAAAGATCTCTAACCTCCTGGCCGCGGTGGCCGTGCTGAGCATGTGCAAGCTGGTCTTTCTGGCCGTCTGGAGCGGGACCGGCGTTGCGGATTATCCGGGAAGCGCCGTGGCCGAAGCCGTCCTGGCCGCGCCGAAACCGGCCCACGCTCAAAGCTCGGCCACGGAGATCCCCGGAGCGTGGGACATGGCCCAGGCTGGTGCGCCGGCCGACGCAGCCGATGCGCCAGGCCAGAACGTCGGCGCATCGCGACAAATGGCGGCCCAGGGCGACCTCTCGGAGGAGTGGCAAAATTTACGGCGACGTCAGGAGGAGGTTCAGCGCCAGGAACAAACCTTGCGCGCTCTGGAAAACGAACTCGACGCCAAGCTGAATCGCCTCCAGGAACTGGAGTCGCGGATTCAGGGCATGATCGAGGAAGCGGACGTGCTCAAGGACCGCAAGATCAGACATCTTGTGGACGTCTACTCCAATATGAAGCCTCGGGAAGCGGCGAAGGCGCTGGAAGCTTTGGAAGAGCCCGTGGCCGTCAAAATTTTGTCCGGCATGCGCGGCCGCAACGCCGGCGAGGTGCTCTCCTTCGTGGACGCGGAAAAAGCCGCCCGCCTGACCGAAGCCCTGACCAGGATGCAGCTTCCCTTGCAGTAAGCCGGTGACGACGCCTGATTCCTCGATACGCCTGAAATTCCAGGTCGCCTACGTTGGGACGGATTTCCACGGCTGGCAGCTTCAGAACGGTGCGCGTACGGTCCAGGGATGCCTGGAAAAGGCACTGGAACAGCTGACCGGCCGTTCCGTCCGGGTGCATGGGGCGGGACGGACGGACGCGGGAGTCCATGCTTTGGGGCAGGTGGCCCATGTGGACGTGCCCACGGCCCGTCGCGATCTCCCGTGGCAGCGGGCCATGAACGCGCTTTTGCCTCCGGATGTGACCATTGTCCGCCTGGAGCAGGTTTCCGAAACCTTCCACGCACGTTTCGACGCGATCCAGAAGACTTACAGCTACACCCTCTGGCATGAACCACGATGGCTGTTGCCGCAGCGCGGAGCTTACGTCTGGCGGGTCGGCGAGCTGAGCCTGGAAGCCATGAAGCAGGCGGCGCGGAAGCTGATCGGGTGCAGGGATTGGTCCGCGTTCCAAAATCAGGGCACTCCGGTCCGCAGTCCGGTGCGCACGGTGGGGGACATCCATTGCAAGGCTGGAACGTATCCGCAAGAAAGCGTCTGGTTGTTCACCGCCGACGGCTTTCTGAAGCAGATGGTCCGTAACCTTATGGGGTGTCTGGTCATGGTCGGGAAAGGCCGATTGAGCACGGACCAGGTTCTGACCATTCTCGAGCAAGGTCGTCGTGAAACGGCTCCGGCAACGGCCCCGGCTCGTGGACTGTGTCTGGAGCGGGTGGACTACGGCGACGGGTCTGGCGAGGTTTTTTGAATCCGGGTACTGTTGGACGAGGCGTACGTGGAGAAGGTTCTTGGCGACAAACAATGATTTGATGGAGAGACGCATGAAAACCATCACCCAACCGGACGAAATCCAATCATGGACCATGCGGCAACGTTGCGCCGGCAAACGTCTGGCCTTGGTGCCGACCATGGGCTTTTTTCATGAAGGTCATCTGGCCTTGATGCGCTGGGCCAGGGAGCGCGCGGACGCGCTCCTGGTCAGCCTGTTCGTCAACCCTACCCAGTTCGGCCCGCGAGAAGATCTGAAGCGCTATCCGCGTGATCCGGAACGCGACGCCCGACTGGCCGAGGAGGTGGGCGTGGACGTCCTGTTCATGCCCGAGGCCGAAGCCATGTTTCCCGACGGCCACGCCACCTGGGTGGAAGCGCCGACTCTTTGCCGCGGGTTGTGCGCGGTGCAGCGTCCGACGCACTTTCGCGGCGTGGCCACTGTGGTCGCCAAACTGTTCGTGTTGACCAACCCGTCACTGGCCGTTTTCGGTGAAAAAGATTGGCAACAGCTGGCGGTCATCCGGCGGATCACGAGGGACCTGAACCTGCCCGTGGAGGTCCATGGGCGGCCCACGGTACGCGAAGCAGACGGTCTGGCCTTGAGTTCGCGCAACGTCAACCTCTCTCCCGAGGAACGAGGCCAGGCTCCGGCCATCCATCGAGGCCTGCTGCACGTAGCACGACTTGTCGAAGAAGGAGAGACCGACTCGAGTCTGCTGTTGGCCTCCCTGGGCAAAAGATATGCCCGGGAAATGCCCCTGGGTCGCGTTGAATACATGGCCGCGGTGGACCCGGACCAGCTCTATCCCGTGGAAGAGGTGTCCGGCCCGGTCCTCGTCGCGGTGGCCGCGCGCTTCGCCAACGCGAGGCTCATTGATAACATTTTGATTTCAAGAAAATAATAGGGATTCCATGGCGCATCGCTGTTTCATGATCGGAAAAATCCATCGGGCCACGGTCACCGAGGCACGGGTGGATTATGAAGGCAGCTTGTCCATCTGTCCCGACCTCCTGGAGGCTTCGGGCATTCTTCCGCATGAACGGGTGGACGTGTACAACCTGACCAACGGCGAGCGGCTGCGGACCTACGCCATCCTCGGCGAACCAGGGCAGGTATGCCTGAATGGGGCCGCCGCCCTGAAGGGCGCTCCGGGCGATATGGTGATCATCGTCGCCTATGCCTGGCTCACTTTGGAGGAATACGCCGATTTGCGGCCCAAGGTCGTGCTCGTGGACGCGACGAACAGGATCGTTAGCCCTTAAGCTGGTTAATCCGAGGTCAAAACCGCCCGTGATAATTAGAGACGCCCCTCCCCGCGGCCCGCTGGCCAGGCTGAAGCACTTCGTCAAGGCGAACCTTCTGGCCGGGATCCTTTTCCTGACCCCGGTCCTGGCCACCTTCTTCTTTCTGCGCTTCCTGTTCAACTGGGTGGACGGAATATTGCAATTTCTTCCCGCCCCCCTGCGACCGGAGAACATTCTCCCCTTCCGCATCCCCGGACTGGGGCTGATCATGCTCTTCGCCGCGCTGCTTTTAACCGGTTTTCTGGTCCGCAACTACCTGGGCCGCAAACTGGTTCATATCTGGGAGCGGGTCATCGACTCCATCCCCCTGGTCAACAAACTCTACCTGGCCGTGAAGCAGTTGGTGGAAACCATTTTCAACCGATCCCCGCAGGATTTTCAGCGGGTCGTTCTGGTTGAATTTCCCAAGGAAGGAAGTTATGCTTTGGGGTTTGTTACCGGTATCGCCACCGGCGAGACCCAACGCAAGACGAGCCAGAATGTTTTAAATGTTTTCGTCCCCACCACTCCCAACCCCACATCCGGTTTTTTTCTGATGGTCCCCGAGCACTCCGTGATCCCCATGGAAATGGGCGTGGAAGACGCCTTCAAGCTGCTGGTTTCCGGCGGCATCATCAGTCCGGACAGAAAGAACAACCAGTAAGGAGGAAATGCCGCATGCACGGGAATACCAATTCCTATCTCTTCACCTCGGAATCCGTTACGGAAGGGCACCCGGACAAGGTCGCGGACCAGATCTCCGATGCGGTGCTGGACTGCATCATCGCCCAGGATCCCACGGCCCGCGTGGCCTGCGAAACCCTGGTGACCACCGGCTTGGCCTTCATCGCCGGTGAGATTTCCACCAACGCCTACGCGGACTTCCCCAAAATCGTCCGGGAAACCGTGCGGGAGATCGGCTACACGAGTTCCGAGATGGGCTTTGACGCGGACACCTGCGCCGTGATTTCCTCCATTGACAAGCAGTCCGTGGACATTGCCATGGGCGTGGACCGGACCAAGCCGGAGGAGCAAGGGGCCGGCGACCAGGGCATGATGTTCGGCTTCGCCGTAAACGAGACCGCGACCTTGATGCCCGCTCCGATTTTCTATTCCCACAAGCTTTCCCGCCGTTTGGCTTATGTCCGCAAGAACAACATCCTCGACTTTCTGCGCCCCGACGGCAAGACCGAAGTCTGCATCCAATATGAACAGGGCAAACCCAAGCGGGTCGACAACGTGGTCATCGCCTGCCAGCACAACGAGAATATCGCCTACGCGGACTTGGTGGAGGCCATCAAGAAGGAAGTCATCTTCAAGAGCCTGCCCGAGGAAATGCTCGACGAGAAAACGCGGATTTTCATCAACACCACCGGACGCTTCGTCCTGGGCGGCCCCTTGGCCGACTGCGGACTGACCGGACGCAAGATCATCCAGGACACCTACGGCGGCATGGGCAACCACGGCGGCGGGGCGTTTTCCGGCAAGGATCCGTCCAAGGTTGACCGTTCCGGAGCCTATATGGCCCGCTATATCGCCAAGAACGTGGTCGCCGCCGGCCTGGCCGATCGCTGCGAAGTGCAGGTGGCTTACGCCATCGGCGTGGCCGAGCCCATCTCCACCCTGGTCACCTCCTGGGGCACCGGCGTGGTTTCCGACGAAGTGCTGACCAAGGCGGTCCGAGAGGTTTTCGATCTGCGTCCGTTCTATATCAGCAAGCGTCTGGACCTGCAGCGGCCCATCTACAAGAAGGCCTCGATCTATGGCCACTTTGGTCGTGAAGACGTGGATTTTACCTGGGAAACCACGGACGCCGTGGCCGACCTGCGCACCGCGGCCAAGATCTAGCACGATTAACACCACGTGCCACCCCCCTTCGACATGTCGGCGATGGGTAAACAGCACGTGGTGTTTATTCCGCGGTCTTTTCCCATGACCTACCAGGCGCGCGACATCCTCCATGATTTTTGGAACAGGGCCGAGCGTCGGCTCCAATGGCGGCTTGCTGAAATATGGTCGTCCTGGTCCACGGTGGTCGGTCCCGAAATCGCGGATATGGCCAAACCCTTGGGTCGCAACAAGACCACACTGCTGCTGGGCGTCGAGGACCCCATGGTAATGCAGGAAATGCATTTCCACGCGCCGACGATTCTGCGAGCCGTCAATGCCGCCTTGGGAGAAAAAGTCTTTGACAAGGTCCGCCTTGATCTGCTAGGAGGCCGATCTTCCTTGGTCGCGGTCGCGGATGCAATTGGAAACGCTTTGCGGGAAGGAAGAAAGACCGCTTCGCGCTTTTCGCCGGAGATATATGCGCAAGCAGGCGTGAAGCTGGAAGGAACGAACCACCCGGATAAACGGTTTTCCGCCGTCCCAGCGCTTGAGCGTTGCTACCGGAAATATGTTCGATCGCTTGAACAGGTGAAATCGCGTACCGAAGACGAACCATGCGCGGCAACAACGAACCGGGTGGATGGCCGCCCCGAGTAAGATAGCGAAGGAGAAAGGAATGAGTGAGGAAAAAAATATTGTTTTGAAAAAACCCTTGGACAAGATGACCGCCAAGGAACTTCGAGAATTGTGCATTTCTCAAATCCCCCAGATTACCGGGGCCAGCGGAATGGATAAAGACGCCCTCGTGGTCGCCGTGCGTGAAGCTCTTGGTTTCAGCACGGACGAAGAGAACAAGGGACCGTCTCCATATAAGGACCAGATTTGGTCGTTGAAGCGTCAGGTTCGCACGCTGCGCACTGAGAAAGATCAACTGCCCAGCACCCAGCGCAAGGACCGGAATCGCTTGCGCCGCAAAATCAACCTGTTGAAAAAGCGGACTCGACGTTTGGCGGCCGCTGCATAGCGGTTTCCGAAAGATTATTTGTGGTGTCGAGCAAAAAGCAGCTTTTCTTCGCGTTTATTATTGACAACCGATCCCCTTTTGCTTAGTTGTACGGGCTTTGCGTTGGGGGATCGTCTAGCGGCAGGACTACGGACTCTGACTCCGTCAACCTAGGTTCAAATCCTAGTCCCCCAGCCACACCATACCCAGCGTCCCCATCGTCTAGCCTGGTCCAGGACATCGGCCTTTCACGCCGGTAACAGGGGTTCGAATCCCCTTGGGGACGCCAATTCAAAATCAAAGGGTTGCAAGCACAAGCTTGCAACCCTTTTTCTTTTTCGCCCGTCTTGCGACTTTCGGCAAGGCTTTTTCCATGTCTGCTGGTCTCGAAAAACGAGCCCTGCTGTTTCCATTTACAAATGACAGGAGACGAGTAGGCTTGCCCTCTCCTCTTCAGCTTTCCACCTCCACCACGTCCCCCACTCGGACGGGGCCTCCGGTCAGTACCCGGATGAAAATGCCTTCTTTGGGCATCACGCAATCTCCGGCTTGGTGAAAAATGGCGCATCGGGTGTGACATTCCTTGCCGATTTGGGTGACCTCACCCACGGCTTGCGAACCGATGCGCAGCTTGGTGCCCAGAGGCAGGCTGGGGAGGTCGATGCCTTCGGTGGTCAAGTTTTCCGCAAAGTCTCCCGGGCCGACTTTCAGGCCGGCGGCCTGCATTTTCTGGATGCTTTCCATGGCCAGCAGACTGACCTGGCGATGCCAGGGCCCGGCGTGGGCGTCGCCTTGCAGGCCATGCTCGGTCACGAGTTCTCCCTGATCGATGTTCTTTTTCCGCTGACCCTTTTTGGCGCTGGTACAGACCGCGATTATTTTTCCCATGATTTGTTTTCCTCCGGTGTCGTTGTCGGGATTCGAGGCTCAGGCGGAAGTCGGACGGCTCTCCGTCGAGACGGAGGCCTTGTGTTCCGCCCTGTGCAATACCTGACCGTCATAGTCCAATAAAATCAATTCCACGTCCACCGAGGAACGGCCCCAGATGCGGCAGTGACCAAGTGCCTTGACCAAGACTTCCTGCGTCATCGCGGCAAAGTGAGCCCTCCCACGCAGGATATCCAAGGCTTCTCTGGCCGTATTACCCCGGGCGATTTTCTCGGTTACAACCGGTTCCACGCCAACGCTCGCCGCCAGATTGGCCAAGCCGGGCAGATCCACGGGAAAAAGCCGGGCATGGGTTTGCGGTCGACCCTGAGCCATTTTAACCAGCTTTCCCCAAAAGCCCCCCCAGATCACCTTGTGCATCCCGCGTCGGGCCGCCTGGCGCATGGCGAATCCCGGATGATCCCCGGCCTGAATGAAGGCGGTTTTGGGAAGCCGGGGCAGTGCGGCCTCCAGAAACCGCTGCCCCCTTCCCCCGGTGCTCAGGGCCACGGTGTCCAGGCCTTCGGCCAGGGCCACGTCCAGGCACTGGATGATCGTCTCCTTCCACGCCGCATGGCTGAAGGCCTTGACCGTGCCCCGGGTTCCGAGAATGGAAATCCCGCCGACAATGCCCAGTCTGGGGTTCAGGGTTTTGGTCGCCAACTCCTCGCCCCGGGCGACTTCCACCAGCACATGGACCCTGGCGCTGCATCCAAGTTGCTCCAAGGTTTCCAAAACAGCTCGTTGGATCTGTCGAAGCGGCCCCGGATTGATGGCCGCCCGGCCCACGGGCACGGGCAATCCAGGCCTGGTGACCGTCCCCACCCCTTTTCCTCCCCGGACCACCACCTCGGCCCGAGGCCACGGCTCCAGATGTACCCGCGCCGAAATGGCCGACTCGTGGGTGGCGTCGGGATCATCTCCGGCCTGCTTGCGCACCGTGACCCGAACCGAGGGGACACCGGTGGGCGATGTTTTCGGCTCCAGACTTTCCAGCGGGACCACCAGCCGCACATGCCCCTCCGGGCAGGGAATGTCGACGTGTTTGGGCCTTTCGCCGCGTACCAAAAACAACAACCCGGCCTTTGCCGCGGCCGTGGCCGAAGACCCGGTGGTGAAGCCGATTCGCACCTTGCCGCGTCGAGTCATGGCCAGACGAGATGAAAATCAAGAAGCTTATGCGAGAGGAGAGATATCATTTCGGATCTGATCCGCCCCCCTGGCCAAGGCCATGCCGGCCAGAGCGTTCAAGGCCGCGGCAGCCAGGGCCGAACCGCCTTTGCGGCCGTGAATCAGGATGAAGGGGATGCCTTCGGATTCCAGCAAAGCCTGTTTGGACTCCGCGGCCTGGACAAACCCCACCGGCATGCCGATGACCAAATTCGGAATCACGGCTTTGCCTTGCATCAACTCCAGAAGCCGGAGCAGGGCCGTTGGCGCGTTGCCCACCACCCATATGGCCTCTTGAAAACGCTGGGCCGCCACGTCCACCGCGGCGGCGGCGCGGGTGGAGTCGGTAAGCCGGGATCGCTCCAGGGTTTCAGGGTCACTGATCAGACAATGCACCTCGCACCCGAGGGGAGCGTACAACCTTGGAGACAGACCGGCCTGGGCCATGCGGGTGTCCGTGATCACCGGGCAACCTCGACGCAAGGCTTCCAGCCCGGCGGTCACGGCCCGGGTGTGAAACCGAACCAGGTCCAGGAGTTCAAAGTCCGCGCTGGCGTGAATCATCCGCCGGACTACCGGCCACTCGGTATCGCCAAAGGGCCTCGGAAGCGGAACCTCGGCGTCGATAATCCGCATGGACTCGTTCTCGATATCCAGCCCGGCGGCATTCAGGGGGATCGGCCCCAACTCGGTCATGATCAAATCCTTTGATTGCGGTTGGCCGCATAGCGCTCGCAGGCCCGCGTAAACGCGCCGGCGGCCGGTGGATGGGAGCCAAAGTGCAGGTGAACGTACGAGGCTACCACATTGCCGCGGCGGAAACCGGCCAAGCTCGCCCGGCCCCTACGATCCTCGACCCGAAAGGCCGGATCGTATGCGTTTTCCGAAATCTCCTCCAGTCCGGAATAATGAAACTCATGGCCGCGCAGCATGGTCCCCGCGGGCCCCAAAACGCCCTCGGCCAGCAGTTCCACCTTTCTGTAGCCCAGGGCCTGGAACCGGGAAAACATCCTGGCCCGGCCTGGAAAAAGGCCAACCATGGGAAAGCGCTTCCCGTCCACGTCCTCCAGTTCGGATAGCAGGTACATCATGCCCCCGCATTCGGCATAAACGGGCATCCCGTCCTGGGCAGCCTTCCGGATCGCCTCGCGCATCGGACGGTTCGCGGCCAAAACGGCCGAGGAGAGTTCCGGGTAGCCCCCTCCCAAGTACAATCCGGCCACGTCTTCCGGCAGCCGTTTGTCCGCAAGAGGAGAAAAAAAGACGAGCCGTGCCCCGGCCCGTTCCAGTAATCGCAAGTTTTCCTGATAATAGAAACAGAAGGCCGGGTCTCTGGCCACCCCGATGGTCACTCCGGAGGCCGCTCCGGGAAGGCTCCCAGGTGGCAACGCCGAATCGGTCGCCTGGCCTGCTGACGCGGGATTCGTGAAAACCGGCCGCTTGCTGATTCGTTGAATCCACTCCAAATCCAGCCCTTGCTCGGCCCAGGCGGCCAAGCCTTCCCGACGTTGGGAGTCCCAGAACACGGGATGTTCCCGATCCTGATTTTCCGCCCCCACCATCCCATCTGACATCCCCCCTGGCACGTCTTCGGACGGCTTTTCAGCCGGAGATCCATCTAAATCCGCGGCCATGACCAATCCGAGATGCCGGGAGGGAAGGACCAAATCCGGTCGACGAGGCAAAAAACCCAGGCATGGGAGATCCGGCAGGTACGTGGACATGGCTTCACGGATCAGGGCTTCGTGGCTTGGCCCGCCCACCTGGGAAAAGATCACCCCGGCCAGTCGCAGTTCCGGATCAAAGTCCCGAAAGCCGCGCACCAGAGCCGCGGCGGAGCGGCCCTGGGATCGGGCGTCCACCACAAGAACCACGGGCAGGCCCAGCCATTTGGCCATCTGGGCCGTGGAGCCGCTCTCCTCAGAGCCGGACGCTCCGTCGAACAGCCCCATCACCCCTTCCACCAGGCAAACATCCGCGTCCCCAGCGTACAGATGAAACAGTTCCAGAATCACGTCCCGGCTCAGTATCCAGCCATCCAGATTGTGCACGAAACGGCCGCTGACCGCGGCCAGATGCGTGGGGTCGATAAAGTCCGGCCCGACTTTGAATCCTTGGACACGCAGTCCGTGTTCCCGGAAAGCGGCCGCCAGCCCCAGTGTGGTCAGGGTCTTTCCGCAGCCGCTGCGGGTTCCGGCCACGACCAGCCCCCTGACCTGGCCGGACGATCCGTTGTCCTGACCGACCTGGTCACAATATGCCGTCACTTCCCGGTGTCCTTGTCCAGCAAAGCGAACAGCCCGGAAAAGCTGTCGTCGAGGGACCGACACTCGTCCACTTGTTGGCGGAGGTAGTGTTGAATCGGGCCGATGCGTTGCAGCGCCGTGTCAATTTCCTGACTACTCCCCTTGGCATAGGCCCCGATGTTCACCATGTCCTCAACTTTCTTGAACGTGGCCAAGGAGCGGATCACCTCCTGGCCGGCCTGGAGGATTTCCGGCGGGGTGACGTCCGCACGCAGTCGGCTGACGCTTTTAAGTACGTCGATGGCCGGGTAATGCCCCTGGTCGGCCAACTCACGGGTAAGCACGATGTGGCCGTCCAAGATGGAACGGACCGCGTCGGCCACGGGCTCGGAAAAATCATCGCCTTCCACCAACACGGTGTATATCCCGGTGATGCTGCCCTGCTCACTATTTCCGGCCCGCTCCAGGAGTCGGGGAAGCATGGCGAACACCGTGGGCGTGTATCCCCTGGTGGTGGGCGGCTCTCCGGCGGCCAGGCCCACTTCACGGGCTGCCATGGCGAACCGGGTCACGGAATCCATCATCAGGATCACATCCTTGCCCTTGTCCCGAAAATACTCGGCCACGGCCGTGGCCGCGAAAGCGGCACGCATCCGGACCAGCGGTCCCTGTTCCGAAGTGGCAACGATCAGCACCGAGCGGGCCAAGCCCTCCGGCCCCAAATCTTTTTTCCATAAAATCAAGGACTTCTCGCCCTCGTTCGCCCACCAGGGCGATGACGTTCACGTCCGCCTTGGTATACCGCGCGATCATGCCCATCATGGTGCTCTTGCCTACCCCGGAGCCGGCCATGATCCCCACACGCTGACCCTTTCCCAGGGTCAACAGGCCGTTGATGGCCTGGACTCCGGTGTCCAAAGGAGCGTGAATCCGAGGACGTTTCAGGGGATTGAGCGGTTCGGCGTGGAGGGGATAATACTGGGATGGTTGCAGCACGGGGCCCGAATCCATGGGCTGGCCGAAGGCGTCCAGAACCCGACCCAGCATCCGTTTGCCCACGGGGAACAGTGGAGGGGTGTTGGAATTCTGGATCAGGTTTCCGGGCCGGATGCCCCGCATTTCGCCGTAGGGCATGAACAGCACAGAACCGTTGCGAAATCCAACCACCTCGGCGGGAATGCCTTCAGGGTCGTCATCCGAGAGCAGACGGCAGTACGATCCCAGGGAAGCCTTCATACCCCGGCCTTCCACCAGCAGGCCGACGACCTTGGAAACCTTGCCGAAGGTCCGGGCCGGATCCGTCTCCTGGAGCACGTTGATGCAACTTTGCGGGCAAAGCCCCATCAGCTGTTTTCCTCCAGGGTCAGTTGGTCCAGGATTTCACGCAGACCGGCCTTGCGCGAAGCAACTGTGTTGTCCACCATCCCGTGATCGCACTCCAGGATCAGACCGCCCGGTTCGATTCGCGAATCATCCTTGACTTTCCAGGTGGGCAGATGATCCTCGCCCGACTTCCTCAGCCTCAGCAAATTCTCAATCAATTCGCGATCTTGCGGATTAACGGCAATGATCACCTTGCGCTTGGCGTCGATCATGTCCACGGCCTGGTCCAGCAGATTGGCCATACTCTCCCGGCGATGCACGTCCAGCTCCACGGCAATGGCTTTTTCCACCATGACGTGCAGGAGCATCACCAGGTCGCCGCGGTGGGTTCGCCACACGGCCCGGCCCTGCTCTTCAATGGCGCTGATCACCGCGGCGCACTGCCCGGCGGCCTGCTCCAGGACTTGCTTCAACTGGGTCTCGCCCTCGGCCTGGCCCTCGCGAAAGCCCTCATCCCTGGCCTGAATCTTGATTTGCTTTGCCTCTTCCATGGCCTGGGCCAGGATATCCTTGGCCATCACCTGGGCCTTGGCTCGGACCCGGACGAGGTATTCCTCTTCGGCCTCCATGCTCCAGGCGGCTTGACGCCCGCCGGCCAGAGTCAATTCGGACAAACCCACGGAGCGGGGACCGATGATGATTTTCCCCTCGGACCGGGCGCCATCAGGACTAGAGAAGGACATCGCCGCCTCCCTTGCCCGTGATGATGATCCGGCCTTCGGCTTCCAGGCGGCGCACCACCTTGACCACGTTCATCTGGGCTGTTTCCACCTCGGACAGTTTGACCGGTCCCATGATTTCCAAATCTTCCTTGATCATGGTGGCCGCGCGTTCGGACAGGTTGGAAAAGAACTTGGTTCGCAGGTCCTCGCTGGCCCCCTTCAAGGCCAGGGTCAGTTCGTCGTTGCTGACCTCCTTGAGCAGTTCCCGGATACCGCGATCGTCCAAGGTCTTGATGTCCTCGAACACGAACATGAGCTGTCGGATTTCCTCGGCCAACTGAGTGGATTCCTCTTCGATGTCCGCCAGCACTTCCTCTTCCGTGGCGCGTTCCACGGCGTTGAGGATCTCGGCCACCGACGACACGCCGCCGACTTTCCGCCCTTCACGACCGCCCATGGCGATCAATTGCCGATCCAGCACCTTGCCCACGTCCTCAAGCATGTCCGCGGGCACGGCCTCCAGGCGGGCCAAGCGGATCAGCACTTCGGCCCGGACCCCGGCGGTCATGTTCTGGAGCAGTCCGGCGGCCTGCTCCGACTCCAGGTGACCCAGAATCAAAGCAAGCGTCTGAGGGTGTTCGTTGCGCAGAATCTGGGCCAGCAACTTCGGGCTGATGCTTTCCAAGGCCTTGAACGGCCCCGGCCCGGTGTCCAGTTCCAAGGAGTCAAGTACGAATTTGGCCGTTTCACTGTCCAGCCCCTGGAGCATCTTACGCACCCGGTCCGGGCTGCCGACCAGCATGTTTTCGCCCAGGGCCAGGACCTGGTTGAACTCCTTGAGCACCTCCTCGACCATCTCCTTGGGGACCGAATCCATCTCCACCATGGCCTTGCTCACCTGGGTGATCTCGCGACGATCCAGGCGTTTGAACACGTCCACGGCGCACTTGTCTCCCAAGGCCAACAGGAGGATGGCCGTCTTCTGCGTACCGGATATTTTATCTGCCACTTCAGGCGTTCTCCTCTTTCAGCCAGATCTTCAGAACTTGGACGCTCTGTTCCATGTTCTTCTGAAACAGCTCCGCGGTGGCCTGCTTCAGTTCTTCCAGGCGGCGCTGAGCCAACATGCCTTCGGACTCCTGCGTTTCGGCACCTTCCAGAGCCATCGCTTCCGCCCCATCCAACTCGTCAATCGCACCCTCGTCCTGCTCGGCGACACGCGGCCGGATCATGGCCATCACCACGGGGCGGACTACCAGGAGCAAAAAGAGCAGAACCAACAGGAAGTTCAGGATCGGTTTGCCGAACTGGCGGCCGTAGTCCAGGATGACGTCCGCCAGGCTCGGCGGCGGGATCATTTCCGGAGCGCCGAAAGAAATACTGGAAACCTCCACGCTGTCGCCCCGGGCTCCGTCGAAGCCGATGGCGTTACGTACCAGTTGATCGATCCGTTGAAGTTCCTGGGCGCTGCGCGGCACGAAGACATGGCCCTGACCGTCAGCCCCCGGCTCGTATGTTCCATCGACGATAACCGCCACGCTCAATCGCTGCAACTCGCCCAGAGGCATGACAATCTGCTGTTCCTCGCGATTGATCTCAAAATTGGTCGTGGACTGGGAACGAGCGCTTTCCTGATAGGTACCCTGCCCGGCAAAGCCGTCACCCTGAAACTGCGGCTCTGGAACCCCGGCTTCCAGGTTGGATTGTCCGATACTGGTTTCGTCACTTTTCTGTTCGCTGCGGACAACGGCACTGTCCGGATCGAACAATTCCCTGACGATGGTCCGCCGACTAAAATCCAGTTCCGTATTCACCTTGGCGATGACCTGATCGTGGCCGAACAGCGGAATCAACATTTGGCTGATGCGCCGTTCCAGGTTCTGCTCCAGTTGCAGCTTGTACTCCAACTGGGTGTTGGTCATGCCTTCCAAAGTATCCGAACTCTTGGGCTGGTAAAGGACCTGCCCAGTGGTGTCGGACACGGTGATGTGATCCTGAGTCAACCCTTCCACTGAGGACGTAACCAGATTGACCACGCTCTGGACCTGACGGTTGTCCAGCCTGGAACCTTGCTTCATGGTCAGAATTACGGCCGCGGACGGCGGACTCTGCTCTTCGATGAACAGGCTGCGATGCGGGATGACCAGGTGAATCCGGGTGCTTTCCACCTCGGGAAACTCGGAAATCGTTCTGGACAACTCGCCCTGCAGAGCCCGCTGATAATTGATGCGCTGGATGAAATCGGTCTGGCCGAGCTTGACGTCGTCGAACAACTCGAACCCCAACCCCGGCCCCCGCAACGCTCCTTCTCCGGCGACACGCAACCGCAGTTCATGGACCCGGTCAGCCGGAACTAAAATGGTCTGCCCGTTGTCCGCCAGCCGGTACGGCTCCTTGCCGGCCTGCAGGATGGTGCTCACCCGACTGGCGTCCTCGGGAGTCAGGCGGTCGTACAAAACCGCGTAATCCGGACGACCGATCCAGTAAATAAGCAGGAAAAAAACCAAAACCAGGGTCGCCGCCAAACCGCCGACCATGATGCGCTGGGAAACGCTGGAATCGTTCCAGATTAGCAGGACCTTGGCTTTCAAATTTTCCAGAAAAGGAGACATGGCTGGCTCCGGCTGTTGAGGTTCAACGGTTCAGGGTTTCAAAAAGTTATTGAATAAAATACCTTGCAGGCAGTCCGTTCAAAAATCCCAAGTGCAAGGAGCNNAAGGTCGAAGCGTATTTTTTGCTACGGGAGAGCTTGAACTTTTTACAGCGACGCGACAATTGGGAATTATCCAGCGGACTGCTAAAACGGCATCCGCAGCACTTCCTTGTAAGCTTCCATGATCTTATTGCGCACGGCGGAGGTCATGCTCATGGACAAGCTGGCTTTCTGCATGGAAATCATCAACTCGTGCACGTTCTGATTGGAGCCGGAGGCAAAGGACTCGATCATCCCGATGGACTCCTGACGGAGGTTGTTCACCTCGGCCAGTGACCCCTTCAAGGTATCGGTGAACGACCGGACCTCTTCATGCGGTTTGATGGTTTCGGGTCGCGCCATTTGCGCGGCCTGGTTGTAGGCCTTCATGGCGATGGGGGATATGGACATGACGTCCTCCGTGAGTTCGCGTCAGCGAAATGGAAGGTTATCGGCCCAGCTCCAGGGCCTTGTTGAACATGGTCTTGGCCGATGAAATCGTGGCCGCATTGGCCTCGTAGGTCCGCAACGCGGTCATCATGTTGGCCATCTCCTCGACCACGTTGATATCCGGCAAGCTGACGTAGCCCTGCCCATCCGCGTCCGGGTGCCCGGGATCGTAGACCCGTCTCAGGGGCCGCTGGTCCGTGACAACGCCGGAAACCTTCACACCCTTGACTTCCCGCTCCAGCTCGGAACGCATGGCCTTGGTAAAGGGGGAATCCAGAGGCGTGGCCTGAAAGACAACGCTTTTGCGACGATATGGACCGCCTTCCGGGGTCCGCGTCGTGTTCACGTTGGCCAGGTTCATGGAGATGATGTTCAGGTGCGTCCGTTCGGCGCTCAGGCCCGACGCTCCGATCTCCAGGGCGGTCATGAAGTCCATTATTTGCCTCCCTCGGTAATGACGGTTTTCAGTCCTTCGAAATTCTTCTGCAGCGTGGTGATCAACGTGTTGTAGAGCAACGTGTTCTTGGCCATGGTGGTCATTTCCTTGTCCAGGTCCACGGCATCCTCGCCCTGCACCACCCTGGGCTTGAGATCCTTGATGAAATCCGCGGAAAATTTCCGAGCGTCGAACTCCGCCGGCATATGATCCGGGCTGGTCCGGGTCATCTTGCCCCGAGCGTCCAATCCCAAGGCCCGCTGCAAATCATCCTCGAACTCCAGACTTCGGGCCTTGTATCCAGGGGTTTTGATGTTTGCCAGATTCCCCGCGACGACATTTTGACGTTCCAGACGCATGTCCAGGACTTTCCCCTGGAGATGAATATGGGATCCGAACAGACTTTTCATAACTCCATTCCTCCTGTCTTTCCGGGATGTTCATGAAGACCAGCCCGAAAATGAGCTCAATAGGACGCGGTTGATTGTCAAGCAGACAAGCAACTCTCGTTCCAACGTTACACGAGGAGTGGGTACAGGCGAGCCAACCAGGCGCGGCAAGGATTGCAGCGAGGGGTTGGCATGAAGGATGCAAAGCTCTCGGAACAAGGTCGGGCGTCAGTCGAAACAGACGTCGATACGGATCAAACAACTTAGAGGAGAGACCATCATGACCAGCCATCTCGACTACGAAATCAACAAGGAACTCGGGGAATGCTATCTGTTCATGGGAGAACTGGACAAAGCCGAGCAATATTACGAAAAGGCCGCCAACTCCAACGGAACCCATCCGGACCCCTACCTGGGCTTGGCCACGGTGGCGGTGCAGCGCGGACACCTGGAAAACGCCCTCAGCCTGTATCGTCGCGCCTCGGAAATCGAAGCCAGCGACAAGTCCCTGGCCGGAATGGCCCTGGTGGAAATGGAAACCGGCGCCCTGGACAGCGCTTTTACCCACTTCTCTCAAGCCCTGGAATATAATCCGGAAAATCTGGTGGCCCTCTACGGTCTCGTCCAGGCCGGCCACGGTCTGAACCGTCTGGAGGCGATCCTCACTCCCCTGGATAACTTCCTCGAACTCAACCCGGACAAGGCCGAAATCCGATTCACCCTGGCCGGCATCCTGGTCAAGCTGGCTCAGGTGACCAAGGCTCGTGAACAGCTGGAACGGGCTCTGGAAAGCGATCCTTCCTATGATCCGGCCAAGGAACTCCTGATGGAACTGGCCCAGTAGACTGCCGCGCATCCCGTGGTTTCTCCTCCGTCTTGACCGCGGTCGTCCGAGCCGGGAGCGGTTCCCGGTCCGGACGACTCGGCCAGAGGCATGGAAGACGTCACTGCTCCAAAGTCGGGCATAGCCTGAAAGCTCCAGAGTCTGGATCCCCGCCTGCGCGGGAAGGACTTGAAGCGGCATGCTATAAGAAGCTCGTCATGCCCGCGAAGCCTGTCCTCGTGCAGACGGGGAGCGGGCATCCAGCTCATGCTTGCCACTTTTTTTGAGCAAGTACGGAAAGAACGGCTCGAAAGCGTCCACAGGCAGAGGCCGAGTGCGCCGTCTTGCCAAGATTTCGGGCTTGTGGCATGTCCGAAGCCAGGGAGGACGGTATGCAATTATTGCCCATCAGACAGGCCCTGCTCAGCGTCACGGACAAAACCGGCTTGACGGAGTTCGCGACGTTTTTGAACCAGGGCGGGGTCCAGCTCATTTCCACCGGAGGGACGCGCAAGGCGCTCCTGGACGCCGGACTTCCAGTCCGTGCCGTCAGCGAGGTCACCGGGTTCCCGGAAATCCTCGACGGGCGGGTGAAGACCCTGCACCCGCACATCCATGGGCCGTTGCTGGCGGACAAGGACAATCCCGAACACCTCCGGACTCTGACCCACCGCAACCTGTTGCCCTTGGACCTGATCTGCGTCAATTTGTACGATTTCGCCAAAGCTTTGGCGAAAGATCTGGATCTGAGGGCTTGCGTCGAACAGATCGACATCGGCGGCCCGACCATGCTCCGCGCCGCGGCGAAAAACTTTCACAGCGTGCTGGTGATTCCCGGCCCGGAAGACTATCCCAGGGTCATGGACGAACTGGGCTCCCAGCACTACCACGTCAGCCTGGCCCTGCGCCGCGAAACCGCTGCCAAGACCTTCCGCCTGACCTCCGCCTATGACGCGATGATCGCGGGCTATCTGGAAAAAGACTTCGGAGAGGTCGCGACATAGCCGCCCAGATTCACGGCAACACCGTCGGGCTCAAGCCGAGCCAGATCAAGGCTCTGACCCGCCTCCACCAGAGGCGTTATCCCGCGCTTGGCGGCTACACCCAGGAACAGGCCCGAGAGCTGGCCATGCTCAGCACGGATCTGGGCCGCCAGATCGGGCTGCTCATCGACCGCCAGGGTCGTCCAAAAATCATCGTCGTAGGCGACGCCCACGGCATCCTCATCCCCGAACTCCCCCCCGGCCGCCATGGGCCGGGTCGCCTGCGCGGGCTACGCCTGCTGCACACTCACCTGAATCAAGATCCTCTGAACGAGGAAGATCTGATGGACCTGATCTTTCTCCGTCTGGACTCCATCGCCGCCCTGGGCCTGGACCCCTCGGGCCTGCCCAGCGTGCTGTCCTGGGCTCACCTTCTGCCCGGCGAGTCGGACCAGGGTCCGTATCGCGTTTCTCACCCTGCATCCTGGGACCAGGTGCATGTTGATTTCGTGGAGCAAACCGAAGCCATTGAAAATGAGTTGAGCAGGACCATCGCCGCCCAGGACGTCTCGCCGGACGTCGGACGCCCCGGGGACCGGGCCCTGCTGGTCAGCGTGGACACGCTCTCCCGGCCCGAACAAGAACGCAACCTCCAGGAATTGGCTGAACTGGCCCGGACCGCCGGAATCGCCGTTGTCGGCGTGGTGATCCAACGGGTAGCGCGCCAAAATCCCAAACACATCCTGGGCAAGGGCAAACTGGCCGAACTGGAGGTCCAAGCCCTGCGGACCAATGCCGGCCTGCTGCTGTTCGACCAGGATTTAAGCCCCACCCAGATTCGCAACCTGACCCAACTCAGCGAGCGTAAGGTCTTGGACCGGACCCAGCTGATCCTGGACATCTTCGCCCAGCACGCCAAGACCAGGGCCGGAAAGCTGCAAGTGGAAATGGCCCAGTTGCGCTACGCCATGCCGCGTTTGGTTCGTCAGGACAGGGCCATGAGCCGCTTGGCCGGGGGAATCGGGGGACGAGGACCGGGAGAGACGAAGCTGGAGTTGGATCGACGCAAAATTCGTCAACGAATCGCCAAAATCAAGCAGGAATTGGAAGCTCTACGCCGCCAAAGAGAGGCCACACGGGCCAGGCGACAAAAGGTGGGGCTGCCCGTGGTGGCCATGGTCGGCTATACCAACACGGGCAAATCCAGCCTGCTGAACGTGCTGACGTCCAGCGAGGTGCTGGCCGAAAACAAGCTCTTCGCCACCCTGGACCCGACGAGTCGCCGGGTCCGTTTTCCGGAACACCGGGAAGTGATTCTCACGGACACCGTGGGATTCATCCGCCGCCTGCCGCCGGAACTCAAGGAAGCCTTCCGGGCCACGTTGGAGGAACTGGACGAGGCGGACCTATTTCTGCACGTGGCCGACGCCGCTCATCCGGAACTGGAACGCCAAGTCAGGGATGTGCGGGCCATTCTGACGGACATGGGGCTGCACGAAATTCCGGTCCTGCTTGTGCTGAACAAGCTCGACCTGCTCTCCGGGGAGGACCGGATTCATCTTGGAGGGATGTTTCCCGAAGGTGTTGGAATTTCCGTCGCGTCCGGCGAGGGGCTGGAAAACCTGGTCCAGCGGATCATGGCCGCCCTTCCGGCCTCGATCGAGTAATGAAGAGAATTCTGCCTACCTAGCCGGTGTACAACTCGACTTTGTTCCTGCCGCCCTTCTTGGCCTGATACAGAGCCTTGTCTGCTGCGTCGATCAGGGAGGAAATACCGGGACACAGCCCACACCCGGCATGTAGTTCCGCGACCCCGGCGCTGACCGTGATTTTGATTCCAGCCGAGAGCACCTCGCCATCGGCGTCGCGAACCAGGAAATTGTAGTTCTCGATTTTCTTGCGGATCGTCTCCGCCAGTGCCACGGCCTCCTCCCCGGAAGTCTCGGGCAGAACCAGGGCGAACTCCTCTCCTCCGAAACGGGCCGGAAAAAATTCGCGCGAATTCAAATTGGCCTGAAACTCGACGAAGGATCGGATCATCGCGGCCACCGTAACCAGGGCCTGGTCGCCCACCAGGTGGCCGTAGTCGTCGTTGAATTTCTTGAAATGATCAATGTCCATGAAGATCATGGACAAGGGATTTCCGGAAGCCACGGCCTCGGAAACGGCCCGGCTCAGAAAAGCGTCCAGGGCCCGACGGTTGTTCAGCTTGGTCAGGTCGTCGGTCAGTCCCATGGTGACGATGGTTTCTAGATCGTTTTGCAACAACCCCTCGATCCTCTGGAAGCCGCCTTGAATGCCACGCACCATTTCGTCAAGGGGCTGTTCGCTCTGGATGGTTTCCAAAGTCATTACGCCCAACTCTTGAACGTCGTTTTTTCGATGCACCAGCACATCCTGAAATTGCTTGATCAATAGCGCGGTATCCTGCAAGGCCTCTGTCAGTTTTGCCCGCCACTGGTCATTGATGATCCCCTCGTTGCCCCGGAGCAGCTTGCGGAAGGCCTCCTCGGAAAAGTCCCTCTTCCGCAGCACCTCCATGACCAACTCCTGCGCCTGCTCTCGTTGCTCCGGAGTCAGAAACTCGTAATCCCTGATACTGCGCATATACATTATCAAGCCGCGCCATTTGGACTCACGGGGCACCCCCAGCCGATCCATGGTTCCGCAGAGATCTTCAAAACACCGTTTCATCCGACCACCCCTTGCCCATACGATTCATGTCGTTCTCAAAAACCAGGCAAATTGACCAACTCATTCCCTTGCCCTGAAACCGTGCTTAAAGCAAACCTTACAATTCGCGCAAGACCTTCTTGCCGCACCAAAAGCAAAAGGCCGGACAAAATGTCCGGCCTTTTGCCGTGAAGCTGTATCTGTTCTCGCGGAGAGGCGTTTAGTACATTCCGCCCATTCCGCCCATTCCACCCATCCCGCCGCCGGGCATGGGCATATCCTTCTTGGGCTCGGGCTTCTCGGCCACGGCGCATTCGGTGGTCAGCAGCAGGCCGGCCACGGAAGCGGCGTTCTGCAGCGCGATGCGGGTCACTTTCTTGGGATCAATGACCCCTGCGGCGATCAGGTCTTCGTACACGCCGGTGGCGGCGTTGAAGCCGTAGCCGTCCTTGCCGTCCTTGACCTTCTCCACCACGATGGAGCCTTCGAAGCCGGCATTTGCGGCGATCATCCGCAGCGGCTCCTCGATGGCCCGCCGGACCAGGGTCACGCCGGCGGCCTCGTCGTCGTCCGCGGTCTTGATGGCACCCAGGCTCTTCACGGCACGGACCAGGGCCACGCCGCCGCCAGGCACGATTCCTTCCTCAACCGCGGCACGAGTTGCGTTCAGGGCGTCCTCGACCCGAGCCTTCTTTTCCTTCATCTCGGTCTCGGTGGCCGCACCCACGTTGATCACGGCCACGCCGCCGACGATCTTGGCCAGCCGCTCTTGCAGCTTCTCACGGTCGTAATCGGAAGTGGTTTCTTCGATCTCGCTGCGGATCTGACGTACCCGGGCCTTAATCTGCTCAGCATCGCCGGCGCCGTCGATGATCGTGGTGTTTTCCTTGTTGATCACGATGCGCTTGGCTTTGCCCAGGTCGTTCAGGGAGATGTTCTCCAGCTTGATGCCCAGGTCTTCGGAAACCATCTGCCCGCCGGTCAGAATGGCGATATCCTGGAGCATAGCCTTGCGGCGCTCGCCGAAGCCGGGAGCCTTGACCGCGGAAACTTGCAGTGTGCCGCGAAGCTTGTTCACCACCAGGGTGGCCAGGGCTTCGCCTTCCACGTCCTCGGAGATGATCAGGAGGGGCTTGGACATCTTGGCCACCTGCTCCAGCACGGGCAGCATGTCCTTCATGCTGGAGATCTTCTTTTCGCAGATCAGGATCAGCGGCTCGTCCAATTCGCAAAGCATCTTTTCCGGATCGGTCACAAAGTAGGGGGAGAGGTAGCCGCGGTCAAACTGCATTCCCTCCACCACTTCCAGAGTGGTCTCCAGGCCCTTGGCTTCCTCAACGGTGATCACGCCTTCCTTGCCGACCTTGTTCATGGCCTCGGCGATAATATTGCCGATGGTCGGGTCGTTGTTGGCGGAAATGGTGCCGACCTGGGCGATTTCCTTCTGGTCGCGGGTGGGCTTGGTCTGGCTGACCAGATCAGCCGTCACGGCCTCCACGGCCTTGTCGATACCGCGCTTGATGGCCATGGGGTTACGGCCGGCGGTTACCAGCTTCACGCCGTCGGTGTAGATGGCCTGGGCCAGGATGGTGGCGGTGGTAGTGCCGTCGCCGGCCACGTCGCTGGTCTTGCTGGCCACTTCCTTGACCATCTGGGCACCCATGTTCTCGAACTTGTCGGTCAGCTCGATCTCCTTGGCAACGGTTACGCCATCCTTGGTGATGATCGGGGAACCGAAGGACTTCTCAATGACCACGTTGCGGCCCTTGGGTCCCAGAGTTACCTTTACAGCGTTGGCCAGGGTGTCTATGCCTTTTTTCAGCCGTTCACGCGCCTTGGTATCAAAAAGTAATTCTTTAGCAGCCATGGTTATTCTCCTTGCGTCGTAAAATTCGTTGATGTCGCTGATGTGCTCGGTCGATTCGCGATGCGAAAAGCCTACTCTTCAATGATGGCCAGGATATCGTCCTCGCGCATCACCAGAAACTCTTCGCCGTCTACCTTCATCTCGGTGCCAGCGTACTTGTTGAAGAGCACCTTGTTTCCGGCGGCCACGGCCATCTCGGCACGCTTACCGTCGTCACCCACTTTGCCGGGACCCACGGCGACCACTTCGCCCTTCATCGGCTTTTCCTTGGCGGAATCAGGGATGATGATCCCTCCCTTGGTCACTTCCTCGCCCTCAAGCCGCTTCACCAGAACACGATCATTCAATGGTTTCAGTTTCATTTTTTTCTCCTCCGAATTGGTTTGTTTTGCTAGCACTCGAAGACGGTGAGTGCTAGCAGGAGTGCTTATCCACGAGACGCCAGAGAAAGGCAAGTCCGTTTTCAAGCTGAATATCACTTTTATAACCTATTTATAGCGAATTGAGAGTAAATAATAAATTTTAAAGATTATGCCGCAATAATTTTAGCCTGAACAACTGAATACGCTATCGTGATGCAAATGCGGCAAAAATCTCCTCGGCCGTGTCTGGGCAGTACAAAGGTTTCGGCGTAAAACTTGGGTCTTGTTGCCCGACAGTCGCGGTGCTTTTCCCAACCGCGCTGAACCCGTTATCTCAAAGTCTTGATCGGAGGACCATCATGGATCGCAATCCCGTCGTGGCCGGTCGGTTTTATCCCGGCACGAAACAAGCCTGGGAATCTGAAGTCCGAAGCTATCTCCCCCTTGTATCCACGCCGCGCAAAGCCCTTCTGGCCATGATGCCCCACGCCGGATATGCATACTCCGGGGCCGTGGCCGGCAAGACCCTTTCTGAAGTAATCCAGACGGAAACCGTGCTCCTGCTGGGCCCGAACCACACCGGACTCGGACGCCCCCTGGCCCTGTGGCCCAACGGCCGCTGGCTGCTGCCCGGCGCACACCTGGACGTGGACGAGGAACTGGCAAGAAGCATCTTCGAGGCCGCCCCGGCAATTCAGGCGGATCACCAAGCCCACCTCCAGGAACACTCCCTTGAAGTCATCCTGCCTTTTCTCTGGGCCGTCCGCCCCCAAACCAAGATCGTCCCGCTGGCCGTGGCCGAGCCGAGCCTGGAAGTGTTGTTGCGCACGGCTCAGGAGCTGTCCGCGGTGCTCGCAAAGTGGCCCAAACCATTACTGATCCTCGTCAGTTCGGACATGAGCCATTTCGTTTCCGCCCAGCAAGCCAAGGAACTGGACGGCCTGGCCCTGCAAGCAGCCCTGGAGCGCGACCCGGAAAAGCTCTACGCCACGGTGCACGACCAGCGGATCTCCATGTGCGGGATGCTGCCCATGACCCTGGGGCTGGCCACGGCCAACGCACTCGGAGCGACCCAGGCCAGCCTGATCGCCTATGCCACTTCCGGGGACGTGACCGGGGATTTTTCTCAGGTTGTCGGCTACGCGGGGGTGGTGGTGGAATAGGCCAGCCGAAGGGGCGACTGCCTTGGCGAACCGGTACCAAACCTCTCTTCCAGTCCGATCGTTTGTGGTGTAGATGCCATGCCCATGGCTACGCCGATTCTCGTCTCCTTCACCGGCCTGACCAAGGCCTTCACCGCCCACCCACTGTTCTCCGGCATTTCCCTCGGCCTGTTCGAAGGCGAGCGCACGGGATTGATCGGTCCCAACGGCTCTGGAAAATCCACCCTGCTCAAAATCGTCGCCGGACTGGAAGAGCCGGATCAGGGCGAGGTGCATCGGCGCAAGGACGTGCGCGTGGTCTATCTTGCCCAGGAAGAACGCTTCGCCCCTGGGAGCACGGTGGAGCAGGTTCTGCTGGAAGCCCTGACCGAAGAATCGTCCGGCGAATCCCCTGGAGAGTCAGCCCAGAGACCGCCTGAGCGATCCCCTGAGCGACTCCACGAAAGAATTTCGGGCCCGGAAGCCTTTCAACGCGTCTGGGAGATGTCCAGCCGCCTGCATCTGCCCGACGGCCCCACCCCGGTGGACACCTTGTCCGGCGGCTGGCGCAAGCGGCTGGCCCTGGCCCGAGCCCTGATTCAGGAACCGGACCTGCTCCTGCTGGACGAACCCACCAACCATCTGGACCTGGAAGGCATCCTCTGGCTGGAAAAACTGCTGCTTCAGGTCCCCTTCGCCTTTGTCCTGGTCAGCCACGACCGGGTCTTTCTGGAAACCGTCACCAACCGGACCGTGGAGCTGAACCGCGTCTACCCCGAGGGATTTCTTCGGGTCGAGGGCAACTACAGCACGTTCCTGGACAAGCGGGAGGCCCTGGTCGCGGCCCAGGAAGCACGGGAACAGGTTCTGGCCAACAAGGTCCGCCGGGAGATCGAATGGCTGCGCCGCGGACCCAAAGCCCGGACCACCAAGGCCCGGGCGCGTATCGACGAAGCCCATCGTCTCCAGGACGAGCTGGCTGAAGTCAGCGCCCGCAACGCCCTGAAGCAGACCGCGGACATCGCTTTCGACGCCACGGGCCGCAAGACCAAGCGATTGCTGGAGGCCCGCGGCCTGGGCCTGACCTTGGGCGAACGGCCTTTGTTCGCCGATCTGGACATCCTGCTCTCCCCCGGAACCCGCCTGGGGATCATGGGCCCCAACGGCGCGGGCAAAAGCAGTCTGATGCGGCTGCTGCACGGCTCGCTCCAGCCGGACCAGGGAACCCTGCGCCGGGCCGACGGCCTGCGGGTGGTCTACTTCGACCAGAAGCGCGAACAGCTCGACTCCGAAATCACCCTGCGCCAAGCCCTGGCGCCCACCGGGGACACCGTGGTCTTCCAGGACCGCCCGCTACACGTGGTCACCTGGGCCAAGCGCTTTCTGTTCCGGCCGGACCAGCTTGGGCTCCCGGTGTCCCTGCTCTCCGGCGGAGAGCGGGCCAGAGTGCTCATCGCCCGGCTGATGCGCACCCCGGCGGACATCCTGCTCCTGGACGAACCCACCAACGACATCGACATCCCGACCCTGGAAGTGCTCGAAGAAGGGTTGCGGGAATTCCCCGGGGCCATCGTGCTGATCACCCACGACCGCTATTTGCTGGATACGCTCTGCGACCGGCTGCTGGCCCTGGAGCCGGGAGATGGCGAACACGGCCAGGCCCGATATTTTTCAGACTACGCCCAGTGGCTGGCCGCCCGTTCAGCTCCCTCCGAGGCCGATACCGAACCCGTCGCGACCAAGCCGGTCGGCTCCAAGGCCCGTCGTCCCACCAAACTCTCCTACGGCGAACAGCGGGAGCTGGACGGCATGGCGGAGCGGATTAGGGAGGCCGAAAATTTGGAGCAGGAGTTGCGCCAAGCCCTGGAAGCCCCTGAAAACGCCTCCAACGCCGAGACCCTGACCGACTTGGCCGACCGGCTGGACCAGGCCGAGGCCGCCTTGCTCGGCCTTTATGAACGCCTCGACGAACTGGAAACCAAACAACGGGAATATGAACATGCCGCGACATGACCGACTCGCGTTGCCGCCGTATCAAGCCGTATTGATCGCCTTCGCGGCGATGCTGGCCCTGCTCCTTGGTCTGGGCCTGAACAGCGCCCTGGCCGCGACGCCCCGGAGTTTTACTCCCTCATCCCCCGGCATCGCCGCCGCGTATCTGCTCATGGACGCGGACAGCGGGCAGCTCCTGGCGGCCCACGACATCGACGCCCCGCGGGAACCGGCCAGTTTGACCAAAATGATGACCGTCTACGTCGCCGGACAAAAGCTGCTTGAAGGAGCCGTCTTCATGACCGACGAGGTCCGGGTGAGCCGGCAAGCCTGGCGCATGACCGGCTCCCGGATGTTTCTGGACCTGAATTCCACCGTGTCCGTGGCCGCGTTGCTGCACGGGATCATCGTCCAGTCCGGCAACGACGCCAGCGTGGCCCTGGCCGAACATATCGCCGGCACCGAAGCCGCGTTCGTCGAACTGATGAACCGCGCCGCCAAGGACCTGGGCATGACCCGGACCACCTTTGCCAACGCCACCGGCCTACCGGCCCCCGGGGTCCAGACCACGGCCCGGGACATGGCCACCCTGTCCCTGGCCCTGCTGCGCGACCATCCCTATCTGTACAGCCTGCATTCCATCCGACACTTCGAGCACAACAACATCAACCAGGCCAACCGGAACCGCCTGCTCCACCGCGACCCCACCGTGGACGGCATCAAGACCGGTTACACACGGGCCGCGGGCTATTGCCAGACCACTTCGGCGGTGCGCGACGACATGCGGCTCATCGCGGTAGTGCTGGGCGCGGGTTCCACGGCCGCCCGCACCCGGCTGAACCAGGAGCTGCTGGACTACGGCTTCAGCAACTATGAAACCCACCGGTTGCATGTTCCCGGAGAGCCCCTGGGCGCGATCAGGGTCTGGAAGGCCCGCCAAAGCGAACTGGCCTACGGCCTGGACACGGACATCGTTGTAACCATTCCCAAGGGACGGCTTCCGGATATCGATCGACGCGTCTCCCTCTCCCTGACCGAGCCGGTCCTCGGCCCGATACTCCGGGGCCAGAAAGTCGGGGAACTGGTGATCGCCCTGGGCGATCAAGTCCTGGCCAGGGAGGACGTCTTCACCTTAAACGAAGCGGCCCCGGCCGGCTTCTTCAGCCAAGCGGTGGACTCCGTCCGCCTGCTTCTGCTACGCTCAAATCTGCTCTGAACAATTGAACCCGCTTGCCATGGACCAGGACCACGCCTCTCACCTCCAAGCTGCCTTGGACGAAGCCCGCTCGGAAGTCGCCCGCCTTCGCGACCAGAGGCAAGACGACCGGCGCGAGCTGGAAGCGTTGCATGAAGCGCGGGACAACCTGCATGCCCTGTTTCACAAGAGTCCCGACGCCATACTCATCTGTTCCTCGGCCGACACAATTGTCGACCTGAACAACAGGGCCGCGGACCTGTTCGGTTTGCCCCGCGCGGAACTCTTGGCCCTGAGCCCCCGCTTGGACCTGCTTCGTCCCCGCGGCCCGCTGGACAAATTCGAGGACATCCGGGCCAAACTGCCGGACGGGGACGTCCTGAACTTCAACTGGGTGGCCAGGCGTCCCGGAGACGGCAAGCTGTTTCCCGTGGAAATCTCTCTCGCCAGGACCACCTGGGACCGTCAGGACGCCATGCTGGTCTGCCTGCGGGACATCACCCAAAACCGTCGGATCAAGAACCTGCTCCGTCGGCGTCGTAAGCTCATGGCCGCGATTCTGGACAGCACCCCTATACCCACCTTTGTGATCGACACGGATCACCGCGTCATCTTCTGGAACAAAGCTTGCGAAATCCTGACCGGAGTGCCCGGGGGGCAGTGCCTGGGCAAGCCGGTGGACTCTCGCATTTTCTATCCCGAGCCGTCCAGGCCGGTCCTGGCCGATCTGGTCCTGACCATGGACCGGCCAAAAATCGCCGCACTCTATCGGGACAAAAATCTCGCTCCCAGCGCGTTCATCCCGGAGGCTTTCGAGGCCTCGGACCGGTTGACCATTCAGGGCACGGCGCGTTCCATCTATTTCCTGGCCGCCCGTTGCCGGGACGAACGCGGTGAAATCGTCGGAGCCATCGAGACCATCCAGGACATCACCGAACGGGCTCAGGCCGAAGCCGAACTCCGGGCCAGCAAGAGCCAGCTCACGGAGATCACCGCGAACATTCCCGGGGTGGTCTATCAGTACCAGGCCTCCGGCGAGGATCAGGGGAGCTTTACGTTCATCAGCGAGGGCATCTGGAATCTGTTCGGCCTGCCCGCGGAAAGCACGTTGCGGGATCCGGAGCTGTTTTTCGAGCGCGTCGATCCCGAAGTTCGAAAGCGCTTTTCCACGTCTCTGACCTGCTCCGAACCTCCCGAGGACCCGGTGGAATTCGAGTTTTCCATGAAACCGAACGAAGGAGGGGTGCGCTGGTTCAAGAACAGCTCCCTGGCGACCAGGAAACCGGACGGGAGGGTGGTCTGGAACGGGATGCTCACGGACATCACGGAAATCAAGCGCGTCGAATCTTTGCGGACCGACGTGGAGCGGATGGTCCGCCACGACCTGAAGTCGCCCCTGACCGGCATCGGCGGACTGGCCAAGGTTTTGCTGCGCGAAGACCTTCCCGAGCGTCAGCGGGAGATCGTGTCCACGATCTACCAGAGCGCCATGAAGCTTTTGCACATGCTCGGCCACTCCATGGCCTTGTTCAAGATGGAGGAAGGCACCTACGAACTGCTGCCGGAACCCTTTGACCTGATCCGGATGCTGCATGGCCTGCACGAGGAGTTTTTGCCGTCGGCCGTCGCCAAGTCCCTGGAGTTCGTCTACCTGCTGGACGACCGCCCCCTATCCTGGGACGATGAATATACCCTTTCCGGAGAGGCGATCCTGCTCGAATCCCTGTTCGCCAATCTGATCCAGAACGCCGTGGACGCCGCTCCGGAAAGCACCCGGATCACCATTGCCGTCCGTTCTCCGAAAAGCGGCTCAGAGCTTCGTCAAGATGAGCGCCAGCAGGCGCATCCGGGTTCACTGCATGAAATCGACATCCACAACTTCGGCACCATCCCCGAAGACATCCGCGACCGTTTTTTCGACCGCTACGTGACCTACGGTAAGGAGCACGGCACCGGCATCGGAACCTACAGCGCCATGCTCATCGCCAAGATCCACGGGGGAACCATCCGCTTCACCACCTCCGAATCCCAAGGCACCCACCTGATCGTCTCCCTGCCCCGGCAATATCCCGCCTGACGTCCCGCGCCACGGCATATCTCCCGGGCATCGCAAACAGAATCGATGCGCCGGACGAAGCCTGGCTCACTCAGGGGCTGAACATGAGGCGAAACATTGATCACTCTTCCCCGTAATGGCCTCGACATTGCGCAATTTGACAATCTTCGCCGACAATTCGGTAAACAAGACGATTTTTCTCATCAATTCGCCGACTCCAGAATCCGGAAAGGTTGCCTTTCAATGCTTCCGGCTTGCCTGTTCCTTCGTATGGATCACGCGCAATTTCCTTGAGAAGCAGGTTGATCCGTTTGAGCGTCTTTTTGTCCTGCGATTGCCAATACATGTACTCTTTCCAGGCGGAATCGTGCCAAATGAGCATCTCAATCCTCGATCAAGTCATGCACGAAACTGTTTCTGCCGTTGTTCAAATCTTCCACTACCTTGGCCAGATGAACCTGGTTTTGAGCACTGTAGAATGGGTCCCCAACTGGTCGAAACGGCAATCCGTTTTCGCGAACCATTTGCGTTAAAAAAATCCGGACCGCCGAGGCCAAATCCATCCCCATACTGCTTGCCACGGCCTGAGCCTGTTCCCGCAAGTTGTCATCCACCCTGACCTGTACATTTGCCATGAGACCACCCCTCATATGATTTTATTGCCGAAAGAATGATATTCATTGCTTATCCATGCGCGTAAAGGCCGTCAAGTCGATAATTTATACAGGCCACGGGAAGCGGTTCGGGCCTGTTTGTCTTTCCTGCTCTTCACCGCCGAAAGTTTTGGTGCTTGCGACAATATTCGCCCGTGCCACCTCGTCCACTGGGCAGAGCAATTCGGGCAAGCCGGGAAGGTCCTGTTCCAGAAGGATGGCGTTATTCGGATTTTTGGTCGGGAAGCCTTGGAGCAGGCGGCTCCATGGCCACGTAGGGTTGGAGCAGCAGGTCGACCTGGGTGCCCTTTCCGGGGCGGCTGTTCAGGCGCAGGTCGCCTCCCAGGTCGCTGATGATCTTCTTGGTCATGGCCAGCCCCAGACCAGCCCCGGAGCCGGTTTTCTTTGTGGTGAAGAAAGGGTTGAATATCTTGTCTTGAATCTCCACCGGAATGCCGTGGCCGGTATCCTCGATGCTGATCAGCACTTGGCGGCGCTCCATGGCCGTGGTCACCGTGAGCCGCCCGCCATCGGGCATGGCTTCCAGGGCGTTCTTGATCAGATTGATCAAACACTGCTTGAGCAGTTCGACGTCGGCCCGGATCTTGGGCACCTCCGCACCGAGCCGAACGTCCAGGGACACGCCGCGCTCCTGGCTGCCGATCCCGAGCACCTGCACGGTTTCGGCGACGATCAGATTGGCGTCCACTTCCGCCAGCTCCGAGGATGTGGGCCGGGCGAAGTTGATGATGCTCTTTAAAATCTTGTCCAGACGCTTGGACTCTTCCAGAATGATGCGCACCTTTTCCCTGCTGTTCTCGGTCAGTTCCTGGGAGCGCAGCAGGGAATTGGCGAATCCGCCGATGGCGAACAACGGGTTGCGGATTTCATGGGCGATGTACATGGACAACTCGCCGATGGCGGCCAACTTCTCGGCCTGCTGCAAGCGCTTCTCCATTTCCGTGCGCAGCGTGACGTCCCGACGAACTTCGATCATCCGGTGCATTTGCCCGGTTTCGTCGAACACGGGGTAGGCGGTCACTTGGTAGTAGTGGACCCGGCCCTGCTCATCCATCCAGGTTTGCAGCGCCTCCTGCTCCCGCCGGTTCGCGAGGGTCGCCAGCACGGGCCAGTCCTGACGCGCCGGCCCGCAGGCCACCTGGCCCGGTCCGGCGGGAACCGTGCTGCTGGATTGATGCAGCAATGTCTGTTTGTCCACGCCGTGTCGCTCGCAGACCTGCCTGTTCACGTCCAGAATGCGGCCCTGGTCGTCCAGAAAGAAAATATCGTCCGGCAGTTCGTCGACAATGGCGTTCAGCAGGTTCCGGCTGCCGCGCAGGTCGGTCTGGCACTGCCCGGACACCTCGCTCATCACCAGCATGCAGCGCAGAAAGACCGTGCAAGCGCGGTCCAGCAAGGCCGCCGAGGGCGGCAAGATCCGACGCAGAGTCCGCACGGTTTCCGGGCTGCCCGCCAGATCAATCACCAGATTGATGTCCGGATGGGCGGCCAGCATGGTCTCCGGGTCCGTGAACCGGTGGATGCCCCGTTCCGTCAATTCCTGCTCCCGCGCCGCCGGAATCTGGCCGGAGCAGGCCGCGAGGCGCATGCTGGGGAGCTGCGTTTCGCGCGCCGAGCGGTCCAGCAGTTCCAGGATCGCGGCAAATATCGACGAGAGGTCCGCGTCGTCTCGCGAAACCGACCCAGCCTCCGGGCAGACCAGTCCGACCAGAAAGTCTCCTTGGGCCGATTCCAGGACATGAACGGCTTCATTGTAACCTGCTGAAAGATGCATGGGTTCCTCGTGGGGTTGACGGGCCATGAGTTCCGTGCCAAGCGCTGGACGCAATTCCCGGAAGTCCTCAAACCGCGAGCAACGGAACCGAATGCCAAGCCATACCCTCAATCCCATTCCAACTTCAAGCGACCCCGCGGACTTCGCCGGGCCGAGCGTCTGGTGCGTCAGCCTGGGCTGTCCCAAAAACCGCGTGGATACGGAGCGCATGCTCGGAGCACTCGGCCCCGGGCGGGTAGTGCACGACATCCACCAAGCCCGAATCGTGCTGATCAACACCTGCGGCTTCATCGCCCCGGCGGTGGAGGAGTCCACCCGCGTGATCCTGGAAGCCGCGCAAGACATCGCCGACCTCCATCCCCGCCCCCTGCTGGTGGTCGCGGGATGCCTGGTTTCCCGGTTCGGCGCGGAACTGCGCGAAGCCGTCCCAGAGGTGGACCTCTGGCTGAACGTGGCCGAGGAAGACCAGTTGCTTCCACGGCTGGCCGAACTCAACCTCGCTCTCCCTCAGGCAGAGTCGCCCGCTCGGGTCGTCAGCACCAAGCCGGTCTACGCGTATCTGAAAATCGGCGAAGGCTGCGATCATCGCTGCCGCTTCTGCACCATTCCGTCCATCCGCGGGCCCTTGAAAAGCATGCCGCCGGACCTGATCGTGGCCGAGGCCCAAACGCTTCTGGGGCAGGGCGTCCGGGAACTAATTCTGGTGGCCCAGGATCTGACGTCCTACGGCCGGGACCTGGGCTCGCGAAACGCCTTGGAATCCCTGCTCGCGCGGTTGGCCGGACTGCCCGGACTGGACTGGCTGCGGCTGATGTATCTCTATCCCGCCGGCCTGACGCCGCGCCTGCTGCGTTTTCTGGCCGAACTCGGCCCACCCCTGCTGCCCTATTTCGACATCCCCTTGCAACACGCCCACCCGGACATCCTCCGGGCCATGGGCCGCCCCTTCACCGGAGATCCCCGCCACGTGGTGGATCGGGTCCGGGAGCATTTTCCGGAAGCGGCCCTGCGCACCAGCCTGATCGTCGGCTACCCCGGCGAACGGCCTCACCATTTTCAAAAGCTCTTCGATTTCGTCGCCGAAACCCGCTTTCACCACCTCGGAGTCTTCGCCTTCTGCCCGGAACCGGGAACCAAGGCCGCGACCCTGCCCGGCCAGGTCGGCGCCAAGACCAAGGCCCGCCGCCGTGAAGGCCTGATGAAGCTGCAAGCCGAAATCAGCGCCGAAATCCTCGCGCAATACCAGGACCGGGAAATGGACGTGTTCGTGGAGCGCCCCAGCCCGGAATGGCCGGGACTTCATGAAGGCCGGGTCTGGTTCCAGGCCCCGGAAGTGGACGGCATCACCTACGTCAGCGGAGAAAACATCCGCCCCGGCGAACTGGTCCGGGCCGAAATCACCGATACCAAGACCTATGATCTGGCGGCTCTGGTTTGATGAGGAGTGCGTTCAATCCCGCGCTCTGGAAAAAAAAAGATCGACCCGGGTTCCGTTGCCCGGTGAGCTCGTGATCTTCAGATCGCCACCGTGCATGGTCATGACCCGCTGCGCGACAGCCAATCCCATTCCAGCCCCCACCGCCTTGGCGGTGAAGAACGGGTCGCGGACAAAAGGGAGATCCTGCTCACGGATACCCCGTCCGGCGTCGGTGACGCGTACCTCGATCATGTCCGCGGTTTCCCGTGCCTCGATGATCACGATTCCATCCCCCGGACTCCTCCCGTCAGAGGCTTCAAAGGCGTTCTCCACCACGGCGTCCAGGGCCAAAGCCACCAGCCCCGGGTCCGCGAAAATCGCCCAATCCGGAGAAAGCGACCCGGCGATTTGAAGCACTCGTCCCGGATGCGCGGCGTTATTGCCGACTCTCCGGGCCGTCTCGCGCAGCAGGTCTTGTACGCCAAGACGTTGGAATGTTCCCGGCGTGATGGAAACGTACTCCCGGACGGCGGCGGCCATCCGCTCCAGACGCTGGGCCGACTCCATCACGCTTCCTAGATACTCCGCCACCTTGTCCGGGTTGTCCTTGTGCTTCGCGGCGAGTCCGGCGAACCCGCCGATGGTCATGATCGGATTGCGGATTTGGTGGGCAATGGACAGGGCCAGGTTGTTCAGGCTGTCGGCCCGTTGCTGCTCCGCGAGACGCTTCTCTTCCAGAGCGGCCTTTTCCCGCTGGTGCATCTGGCGAAACTCGGTCATATCCTCAACCAGGACGACCAGCCTCCAGTCGTCCCCGCCAAATCGCAGGAACGAAGAAGTGATCTTCAAGAAAAACCGCTGGCTGTCCGGCCTCGCGTACCAGACTTCCCGGCTCTCCCGAACCCGCGCCTCCTGAATCACGTCCAGGATCGCGTCGTTGAAGTCGTTGTTCTCGGGATGGTCGATGAACAAAACGCTCCAGCCCTGCTCCAGCAGCGTGTCCCTGGAAAATCCGAGAATAGCGGCCAGAAGAGCGTTGACCTGAAAAACCCGTCCTTCCTTACCCACGATCATCAAACCGGCAGGCATGCTTTCCAGGACGTTTTCGACAACGCTCTCCCGGATCAACGCATTCGGATCGTTGTCCGGGACGACGCTCTTCTGCTTGCCGGATTCTTGCCAGACCTCGGAGGGAGACGTTTTCGGCTCCAAAAGGGATTTTCGAGCAGGAGGGGGCATCGGGGATTTCTCCATTCGACTCGCCCCAGGCATCAAAAGCCGGGAACAAGACCGTCAAAAGTTCCTTGAGATGGGCAAAACACTCTATACCCCAAGCACCGCAATTGTCGACAGGGGCCGAATGCCGTCTTCTGGCCTCGCGGCACGTCATCGAAGAAGCCAAACGAAATTTCATCCAGCCTGATCACCTCGCCGTGCGCCGAGAAGCTCTTCGACAAGCTTTCTTGACGTTTGCCTCGCGCAACCGTCAAAAGAACAATCTTGGCCGAATGGACGGGGGGGGGGGGCGCTGGCAGGGTTATGTGGAGATGGAGAACAGATAGCAAAGGAAAGGTGCTGCATGGGATTATGGAATTTTTTTTTCAACAGGCGCACGAATGATCAGGTGCCCGTTGGTGTCACCGAGGGTGTCACCAAGGAACCGGGGAATACTTCCTGCGGCCTCGGAAGAAATGGAAGCCCGGACGCTGACATGGACTCGCCCGCCATGCAGGAGGAACATGAGGCATATGGCGACTCCATCCCTGCGTTCATGCGTAAAAACCAGACAAAGCCGGTCCAGCTCGGCAAGAACGGTCGAGATGCCAAGGACGTTCCAGAAGCAAGCGCCAACGATGCCTTCAACTCTTGCTCACCCAACCGCCAAATCAAGGGCGCGCTGTCCTTCGTCCTTCCAGACGACCGGCAGGCCGAACTTATGGCCCTGTGCGCCCAGTTGGACACCCACAGGTCCGAGGTGATCCGGGCCAGCCTGGAAATGGCCTTGCCCGTCTTCAAAAGCCACCCTGACCTCTACGACTACTTTCGTCAGCGCTCCCGGCAAGGATGGTAGGACGGTACGCTCATCCTTCACCGTCCCACTTCCGCCACGCAGCTTGAAAGACCACGGGAACGCCTTCCCGGCGGCACGCCCGGATCGTGTGCCCGGTGCCTCCGGCCTCCGGATCGTGGGCATCCACGTAAAAACACGCGCAGATCGGCCTGGGAAACTCCCCTCGCCACCCGACCGCCTTCAGCGTATCCCGCATCAGGTAGGCGGCCTTGGCCGCCATGGCGGCGCTCCGGTTGCGATAGCCGATCAGGCTTCGGTATTTCCCGCTGGCCGCGATGGTCTTGGCGGCGAGCTTCTCTTCCCAGCTATCTGGCAGGGCATCCAGGGACGCATAAACAACGCTAGGCCTGCGTGCGCCGCTGCGGTGTCCGGCGTAGGGCAGAACCACCTGAAGACGCGTCGCGTCCACGGAAACAACGCCCTTGCTGAACGCCTCGTCCGCGCCCAGGGCGTTCCCGGTCCGAAAGCGAAGCCTCGGAAACCGAGCAGCGAGCATCCGGCCCAGACTTTCCGCGTGAACCGCATCGCACTCCAAAATCGCCCTACGCCCCTCCAGTAAAACGACTCCATCAGGCTGGCGCGCGACCAGACTTGAAAATTCCACATACGTCATCGCGGCCCCTTGCTTTTGCCTTTTCCCAATGAACTCCAGCATTGCGTGCTCCCCGCTCCACCACCTCTTTGCACCCCTTCCCCGCCGACTCGTCGCCCTGCATGCCTGAAGAGCGCCCACCATTTCATTTCGCCTCAGCCAGATGCAGAGCACGGTAGGCGATTTTTCCCGCAGCGCAGCATGAGGAACCAGAAATCACCATATATCAGAAGAATGAAAACCCAATCCACTGATATCCTAGAACAAGGCAGTTCAATCTTCTGATTCTCTCCAAACCGCCTTGTTCCGGCAGTTCAATAGCGCCATGGTGGCCATCGTATACAGTGCCCATCTGGCCAAATCCCACCGGCGGAACGGCAACCACCAAAGCCCGTCAACCAGGGAGAAACATGACATGGAAAACACAGAGAACAATCTGATAATGGACGTGCTTGCCCAAGCTCTTCCCGGCAGGTCGCAGGATCAGGTGCTCCCCTTCGGCCTCGTTTACGCCGGAATGCGCTGGGGCAGGGACAGCAGGCACGGCCAAGTCCCTCTGAACGAACAAGGCCACCCCATGAACGGTTGCCGATCATCCGAGGATTATCACTTCTACGTCCGCTGGCTGGCGGATCACCTGTCCACCCTGGAGGCCCAGCCCAGCAAAGAGCAAACCGGCCTGTGCATTTACCTGGACCGGATGCTGCCCGAGGACGCGGTCTTGATGCTCGGCATGAACGTGGCCTTGTACCAATCGGACACCGAGGGCATGGAAACGTGGATTGAGGAAGGCGAACCGTTTGAGGCATTTTTCGCCAACTGGATGGAGAACTGGCCGGAGGAAGATGAAGAACGGCCCGACGAGGCCGTGATTCGTGAGGAGTACGCCCAGGTGGCCAGGGAAATGGAAGAAAAGCAACGCTGCTGCCCGGATGTCCGGCATGCGGATGTCGGCTACAGGGTACCGCTGTCCCGGATTTTGAGGCGGTTTGTTGAGCTTGAAGAGCGGGTGAGGTTGGTGGACGCTTTTTATCAGTCCTACAACGACTATATCTCGAAGTGAGTGGTGCTTGGCGAGCCTGGACGGAAGGGCCATATCCCCTTCAATGCCTTCATTGCTGAAAAGAGCTATTTCAAATCGTCAAAAATGAACTCTTCCAATAGATCTACTTGAAATCCAAGCTTTCTAATTGATTCAATTTCTTCACTCAACAACAAACCAGCTTGTGGTTGGTTAGCTGTCGATATCCATTGACGGCCGTCATGCACCCAGGCAATAGGCTCACCCTTTCTTATAGCTTCTGTATTGATTTGAATTCGATACATGGTGATTCTCGCCACAAAAACTCCCTCCTTGTGACATGATTATTTCTTATCATCCAAAACTTGCCTAGCTTTCCCCAAGAACGTAACCTAGGCCGTGCGCTTCTAGTGTCAATCACCCATCACTGATGTCAATCACCCATCACTGACCAAGCTTGCCGAGACCCTGCCACTCCCCCAACACCCGCAAATGCCGCACCCGTGCCAATCACCCAACACTGACCAAGCTTGCCGAGACGTGGACGTGGTGGTGAAGTCCGAGACCGAGCAGACGGTGCCAATCACCCAACACTGACCAAGCTTGCCGAGACACATCTAGGAGGTCAGCTCGCCGTTCGCCGGGAAGCAGTGCCAATCACCCAACACTGACCAAGCTTGCCGAGACAAGGCGGAAGGTATGTCCCGCATCCAACCACCTGGATGTGCCAATCACCCAACACTGACCAAGCTTGCCGAGACCTCGAGCCGGGAATGCCTTGCTCCTCGCAAATTTCCAACCATGTTTTCGAGAGGTCCGTGGTTCGGCGCGGAACATTCCCCTCCAGGCCATGAAGAAAACTTGAAAGTAAAAATATCCCGGAGCGTTGAGTAGTGCGAGCGGTAACGGGCATTTTGCAAGCACCAGAGCGCTCGAACGCCAGGGGCAGGCGGAAAGCCGTTTCGTCAAAGATCAGTTATGAATGATCACCGGCGGGTGACTGTTTGTGGCAGTCGGGGCACTGCCGCCGGATTTCCTTGGTCCTGTAGACCAATGATTCGTCGGTAGACTATTCTTATGCGTGGGGCAAGGCGGAAAATTGTCCGGCATGGGCGCATGCGCCGTTCAGTACGGCATCTCGTCCATTTCCGCCCTTTCTTGTCTTCCGCTGGAGTTTCTTTCGAGCGTGACTTGCCATATCCGTCGTCGTATCCGCGACCAATAGATCTCGGAGGGCAGCCACCTGTCAGGTGCGAAAAATACTCCGGAGGGGTCACGGAAAAATGTTTTCCTGCCTTGGGCAAGCTCTTCGGCCTGTTCCACGATGTCCAGAGCAAGTTCGTCCTCTTCCCCGCTGCTCTTTTCCCCTGGCCCGGCACGGTACTTTTTCCCGGCGTTGGTCGGGGTCATCACGTAACTATTTTCCGGCTTTTGACTGTTCGGAATGCTCGTCAGGTGGAAAGGGGCATCTCCGTTCTTCAGTTGCTGCAACGCGCCGAGCAGGCGGGCCTTTGGAGCCTTGGCCATTTCATATCGGGTCGATCCGTCCACGGACAATTGGTTGCAGACAATCCGAATCGCTTCGCCGCAGCGCCCCCAGAAACGACGCTGGAGGTTTTGGGCCGCGTTGATGTCGGCATGAATGACGTGCAATTGACTTGCAGCGTTCAGCGTGGCGAAGAGCTCCCCGCCATCCCAGGGTACGAGCATACCGGGCCTGACCATGCCACCCAACAGACGTCGCGCCTCGTTCGCGGTCCTGTCTTTGTCCTTGGGCAACAGCCAATCCAACTCGCCGACCAGATGCATACCGGGCAATCCGTCGTGGAAGTCTTCCTCGACCAGATGACGGCAGCGCACGCCGGGAGCGCCGCTTGATGCCAGATAGCGGCTGCTGAAGCCTGCTTCCGTCGTGTCGACGTGCAGACCATATAACTCGCCCTGCATGCCGACTTCGTTGACGATTTCCCTATGGCTCCAACGCATCAGGCGCGAATTTTCCCGCCGGGATCGATCCGTTCGAAAGCGATAGCGGGCCAGGTCCTCGAAAAGAATCAGCCGACACGGCTCATGAACCTGAACCCAACCCGCGCCGTTTTTTCGGGGCACGAAGCCGCGCGCGGCCTGGATGATCATGTCCGCGCCGGTCTTGATGCGATCCTCCTTCAATTGATTGATATGGTGCAACAACGCGGAGGCGACCGTGCCGAATTGTTTCTTGTCCTGACGGTTGACCTCGCCGTATGTTCTGCCGCGCATGTTCCACCGCAGGATCAGGCCGCGCACGGCCTCCAGATAGGTCACGGCCCAGTAAGACTTGCCGCCCGCGTACCCCCGACGCTCCCGCCAGTCCTGCCAGGATGAGGATTTCGGACGGGTCTCGGTGCGCCACCTGCTGAAACGCTCGGCAACCACCTTTTCCGCCTTGTCGTGGAAAAAATGGCAATGCTGCTTCCACAAGTCAGGCGTCGACCTGAAACGATCATCCCCAAAACCTTTGAATAATTCCGCATTTAAGGCGCTTTTCGCCGGGTCATCAACAATCGCTTCCATGAACAACCGCAAGTGCTCCGTACGCGGATCGTCCTCCTGAAGAACGCTGAGCCGAAGAATCGCCTTCAATCGTCGGATATCCCCATTGAGCGAACGAAGCTCCTCCATTGCCGCCCGGCGGGCAATCTCTTCCTTGCGTGAGGGGTTCTCGCCGGGCAGGGTGATCTTGAAACTCCGTTCATGTTTGGCCCAAAGTTTTTCAGGATCATCCACGGTCCGTCCGTCGGCTGCCGGGAAATACGTTCCCTGGTCAGGCCCGCCCCGGACCAGTTCGAAGACCGAGCAGGCCGCGAAGGAGCGTACCCCAAGATCAACGGACAGCACCCGCAGACCGGGTCTGACCTGATCGGCAAACTTGCTCTTGTTGGAAAGGGCGGTCTTGAAGTGTTTCGCTTCCGGCGGCAAAGCCGGGCGCCCCTTGCCGTCCAGCCAGCCCTGGGGCGCTTGAGGCCGAACGTCCAGAGTCAGCTTGAACCAGACGTGGCCGGGTTTGCTCGCCAAATCCGTCGCGCCATGTTGCTCGTTGGCAATCCTCTTGCGGTCGAAGAGGATTTCCGCGCCTCCCAGCAGGCCCTCAAATTGTTGGTTGGCCGATTGGTATCGACAGCGGCCAACCATCTTGCTGCCTTTTTGTATCTGGTCAAAGGACACGTTGGACAACTGGCCGCTGGGTGCAAGACGGACGTTGAACGTTTTTTCTTCTACAGCGGCACTCTCGTTTCTCGGGGAAAGCAATACCACATCGGCCCAGAGACCGTTTTCCGTTTTTCGGATCTGATACGTCCGCAGATTCGAACCACCGGGGGCCTCATACATCGCCCACCGCGGATGAAGCCGGGCATCGGCGAAGGTCATCAAGGCGTAGCCCTTGCGTTTTTCCAACAAGCCATCGGCGTCATTGAGCAAGGAAAAAGACGTCACACAGTCCCGCTCTTTCCAGAGCGCCTCTTGTCCATCTTCAGCCAGCCAGTGAAACACGTCCGGGTCGCCGAACTTGCCTCGCAGGCGATCTTGCAGACGGTTGCAGATATTTTTGCGGCTTTCCTGGGTGTCGCCGTGCCGGAGCCATTCCTCCCGCACGCGAGTCCAGGAGCGCAAAGCCCTCCCAGAAACGACGTATGGCCTATCCACCGGCTCGAAAGCGTGTTGCTTGATGCTTTCGTTGCGCCGCAGTTCGTATTCGCGCAAACCAGCAAAGCCGTCTTCCATGCCCAGGAACAAGGCCGCGAGTTCATCCCGCTTCGCTCGGGCCAAGGCCTGGTCTTGGACGGCCCGATGATTCCAGCTTTCCCAGGAAAGCAAGTGGGCCAAGGCCAAACGAACGGCCAGGCGATTCCAGAGATTGCCCACCATCGTCTTATCGAAAACTGGAATGAAAAGCGGTAAAAGCCCAAGTTCCAGCCAGAGCTTTCGGCGAACCTCCGTCCTTGGATCCTGGCCCAATTGCAATTGCTTTTGGATATATTTCACGGCCCAGGAGCTGATTCCCTTGTCCTTCTCCTTTTTCCAGTCATCTTTGTTGTATGCCTTGTTTTTCAGAGCATCCTGATTTGCCGGGTCTTCGTACCACGCATTGGCCTTCTCAATCGACACCCGAAAAAATGCATCGTCACCGCCAGTTGCCTTGAATCTCAGATGGGAAGCATCCTTGCCGTCGAACTCCTGCTTGGAAATGGGGGTGGCCCATTCGGGCAACGCCCCGAGATACTTCCCCGCAACCTCGTGAAAAGGTCCGCAACATGCGACGTCTTTGCCTTCATCTCGTCTGCACGTGTCCGAGTCAAACAACGGCCCGGCATAATTCGTACCGATTTTCTGAGCATCCCCCTTCAACGGTTTTCCAAGGTCATCCAGAAGGCATGAAGGAACTATCTGTTCGTAAAGATAGCGCAGGGCAAGCAAGATTTCCTCGTCCTCGCCAACCACCGGCCAGCCGTTGCGGCGCTGGGCCTCTCGGGCCATCGCAAGGGCGTCTTCAGCGACCTGGCTCTCCGGCACATGAACAGGATCGCCCCGGCGATCCAACGTCCAGTAGGAGCGCCCCCTGCACCGTAAAAGCACCCGCTCAACTTCAGCCACCGCCAAATTGACGTGCTCATGCGTGGTCCACAAAGCCCGGCGCAATTCCGCCGTATCATCTTTTCGGCCAAGGACCATTTTCAAATTTATCGTTCGTGTCGGCATATCATTTCCTGACAGGGTCAATCCCTCGTAGCCCCAAACTCTTGGGCATCCTCCCTCACAAACCCAATCCTCCGCTCCGGCTGCTCCTCCGAAGCCAAAAGCTGACGGATGGCCTCGAATACGACCCGGAATTGCTCGTCGTACCTGGATTCCATATCCTCGATCTTGCGCCGCAAGTCCTCATGAGTAGCCAGCATCTGGCGCAGCTTGGTGAAGGCGCGCATGATCTGGATGTTGACCTGGATGGCCAGCTTGCTGTTCAAAACCGTGGACAGCATGGCCACGCCCTGTTCGGTGAAGGCCAAGGGCGGATACCGCAAGCCCATCTTGTCTGATTTGGAGGTGCCAAATTGGCACCTCCAATTATTCAGCTCCTCCGGTGTCAACTCAAACATGAAATCGTCTGGGAATCGATCAATATTTCTACGCACTTGTCGCTTGAGAAGTTTGGTCTCGACTCCGTACAGGTCAGCCAGGTCACGATCCAGCATGACCCTCAAGCCGCGAAGAACGAGAATTTTCCCGGTGATGCTCTCCATTGGAACCAAATCTGCCATGACGCGCCTCCCTTGTCGCGGATATGTACCACCTCTCGTCCGGGGTGTAGCAATTCGTCCCTGGTTATCCGCCCCTGGAAAGCCGCGTCAAGGCAAAGACCAGTTTCCCGCGCCACGTCCATTATCCACCAGGAAAAACCGGCCAGGATCGTCGGTTGCGGCCAAAGTCGCCTGATGCTGCCGGAATAACATAGGTGCGATTTGTGATCACTCTGGCCAAAGGAAATGTTGGAACTCTACACCAGACACGGGGCTTGTGGCGATAAGATATTTTCAAAAAGGTTGCCTTGAAATCATTGAAGATGATGATGCCCGGATATTATCCCTACGCAGTCGCCGAGATCGCGGCGTTTTTCTAAATCAATGGCTGATTAGCCGATACCGTGGTGCAAGACTCGTTGCCCACGATGTCTGGCATGAGATCTTTGCCAGTGTTTCGGGAGCACCCGGAATATTTTGCGTATGTTGTGGAGAAGGCTGGCGAGGAATGGTAGCTTTCACCCTCAGCGGGCTTTTCGTGTCGCTGCCGATCAGCGAGAGAGTGAACGATCTTTCTGCTGTGTCCAAGTAGCAATTATCATGAAGCAAAGGCGGCACTGCCTCAATTCGCCTTCTCCACAAGTCGTCCATTGATGTATTTGTGTAAAATGCTGGAAATGAGGGTCTGATAGGGAAGCCCTTCCCGCAAAGCGGCCTTTTGGAAATGGATGAAATCTCGCTCCGTCATCCGGATATTCACACGCTTGTCTTTGCGCATGGTGGCCCGGGCCGCCTCGCGGTAACGAGCAGCCTCCTGCTCGAAACCCTCGACACGCTTCCATTCTCCCTTTTCAACCGATTCCAAGAGTTCCTGTTCTTCCCGCGTCAGTCTCATTCTGAATCACCTCCGAGATACAACTTGGTCATCCTTCGGCTGGGGATGATCGTCTTCATGAAAATGACCTCGTCATCTTCGACAAACGGCACGATGTAGGCGTAGCCCTCGGCGTTGACAATGAAAATCCGCTGGCCAGGATACCTCGCCTGGTTTGGATGATCCATCACGTCCAGAAGCCCGCCATGGTTCAAGTGGTAAACGATGTCTTCAAACACAATGCCGCTCATCCTTCAACCATTGGTTCTTCTCATGATTCCAGTCAAGCAGTTTCATAGATGAATACTTGCATGGACGTGTGCATTTTGGCGACAAACGAGAGCCAAGCTTATTATTTGTCACACACCACCTTTCCTTCATGATACTGGATTCAAGTCCCAGGTTCGTTTTCATGGTTTTTGCATAATTTCTCAAAAAGGTCGGGCACAGCCTGATAGCTGCCTTGCACCTGGATTCCCGCCTTCGCGGGAATGACTTCATAGGGATGCGCTTCCAAGCTCGTCATGCCCGCGAAGGCGGGCATCCAGGCCATGCTCGCCACAAGTTTTTGAGCAGTTACGTTTTTTGCGGCTGAAACCATTCATCAGGATAGGAGTTTCGGCCACATGAGGTTTCTAAAAACGACGCCTTGCCGCCCGCTTGCCCTCCAATCCGGCACGGTGTAGATAATTCCATTTTTTGCCGTGCTCAAAATGAACTGCTGCCCGGCTTCATCCCTCTTTCCAGAATCAAATCGAATGCATCCAGAATCAACTTCCCCGTCATCCCCCCCTTTCGAAGCGGCCGAAACGGACCAACAGGCCCAAGCCCTTGAACTTCCGTCCTGCGTAAAGCACGTCCGGGTGGGCGAGAAGGACGTGTATCTCGTGGGCACGGCCCATGTGTCCAAGCAGAGCGTTGAGGACGTCCGGACCACGGTGGAAATGGTCCATCCGGACACCATCTGCGTGGAACTCTGCCCGTCCCGGCATCGGGCCCTGATAGACCGGGAAGGCTGGCGCAAGATGGACATCATGCGGGTGATCCGGGAACGCAAGACCCCGTTTCTGCTGGCCCAACTGATCCTTTCCTCATTCTATCGCAAGCTGGGCGATCAACTGGGCATCCAGCCCGGGGCGGACATGGCCGAGGGCGTGCGTTTGGCCAAGGAGACCGGCGCCCATCTGATCCTGGCGGACCGGGAGGTAGAGATCACGCTGAAGCGGACCTGGCGGCATCTCGGCTTTATTGAAAAATTCAAAATGGTCGGTCAGTTGCTGATGGGGCTGATCTTTGCTGGCAAAATCGACGATGAAGTGATCGAGTCCTTGAAGAAAAAGGACCAGATGGAAATCCTGATGGACGCCTTCGCGGATGAATTCCCCCAGGTCAAGCGACGACTCATCGACGAGCGCGATCTGTTCCTGGCCCAGAAGATCCGCGAGGCCCCAGGCCAAACCGTGGTCGCCGTGGTCGGGGCCGGGCATGTGGCCGGGATAGAAAACCACATTCACCAGGATACGGACCTTGGGCCCCTGACGGTCCTGCCGCCGAAATCCAATATCGGCTCCTTCCTGAAATGGGCCATTCCCATTGCCATCGTGGCCCTGATCGCCTGGGGATTTCTCAAGGAAGGCCAGGCCCACGCCATGGAATCGGCCATCATCTGGGTCGCCCTGAACAGCGTTCTTGCCGGACTGGGCGCGGTGTTGGCCTGGGCCCATCCGTTGACCGTGCTCACGGCCATGGTCGCCTCGCCGTTCACCAGCCTGAACCCGATGATCGCCGCCGGGTTCGTGGCCGGATTCGTCCAGGCCGTAATCCGCCGACCCACCGTGGCGGACCTGGAAGACCTGCCCCAGGCCATCACCTCACTGAAAGGCTTCTGGACCAACCCCTTGTGCCGGATTCTGCTGGTGGTCGCCCTGGTCAACCTGGGCAGTTCCCTGGCAGCCTTCATCTCCGGCGGCTGGATCGCGGCCCGGACCTTTTAGACACAGGCCGCCACTCCGGCGGCCTTTTCGCTCTTCCGCTCCCTTCCGGCCCGGCACGAATAGTCCGGACCGGAAAATCATATCCTCTCCACCGACATCCGCGGAACCCTCTCCCGAGGGGGTTCAAGAAGCATTGTTTTCCTGCTACGCCATTTCTTACATCAAACGTCTGGCCGCAACGCCGCGCGGTACCGCCCGCAACCATGTCAACGCACGGAGGTTTCATGAAGATCAGCGCGGAGAAACAGAAGGAAATGCTCTGGACCATGCTTCTGTCCCGTCGCTTTGAGGACGAACTGACGGAGCTATGCAAGATCGAGGGCAAGATTCCGGGGATGATGATCCTCAGCACCGGCCAGGAGGCCGTGGGCTCCGGGGCCTGCGCGGCCCTGGAACCGGAGGACGTGATCATCACCAACCACCGCAGCCACAATCACCTCCTGGCCAAGGGGGCCGACCCCAACACCCTGATGGCCGAAATCTACTGCAAGCGCACCGGCTGCAACAAGGGCAAGAGCGGCACGCTGCATCTGGCCGTGCCCGAGGTCAACGCGCCCTGCACCTCCACCGTGGTCGGGGCCGGGCCGCCCATTGCCGTGGGTCGGGCCTTTGCCCAGCAGTACAAGGGCGAGCAGCGGGTCACGGTCTGCTTTTTCGGCGACGGCGCGGCTGCCGAGGGCTCGGTGCACGAGGCCATGAACCTGGCCGCGCTGTGGCGGCTGCCGGTGATCTTCATCTGCGAGAACAACGTCTACGCCGGGGCCCAGCGCTATGAAGAGCACGCCCCGAACCCGAGCATGGCCGACCGGGCCTCGGCCTACGCCATGCCCGGCGAGGCGGTGGACGGCAACGACGCCCTGGCCGTGTACCAGGCCGTGCGGGAGGCCAGGGAGCGTGCATTGGCCGGGGAGGGGCCGAGCCTCATCGAGTGCAGGACCTACCGCTGCCGGGGCCATGGAGAAGCTGATCCCCAGCACTACCAGCCCAAGGAAGAGATCCGCGCCTGGAAGGAAAAATGCCCTATCCCCCGCCTGCGGGACGACCTCCTGGCCCAAGGGCTGATCACCGCCGCGGACGTTCAGGCAATGGACGACCGGGCCGAGGCTCTCGTGAAGGAAGCGGTCCGTTTTGCCGAGGACAGTCCGTACCCCAGCCCGGAGGAGGCGCTGGAGGATGTGTTCGCGTAGCAGTCCGTTGACATGAAATCCGAAGAAATTTTTGCCACAAGGAAGGACGCCATGCAAAAATTAGGAATGGGACAAGCCGTGAACCAAGCCCTGCGGGAGGAAATGCACCGCGACCCCAACGTGTTCATCGCCGGGGAAGGCGTGGGCGTGAGCATTCACTTGAACCCCATGTTTCCCACCCACGGCCTGTTGGAAGAATTCGGACCGGGGCGGGTCAAGGACACCCCGGTTTCCGAAGCGGCCATTGCCGGGCTGGCCGTGGGCGCGGCCGAGGCCGGACTGCGCCCGGTGGTGGAGATCATGTTCAACCCCTTTTTCACCCTGGCCTCGGACATGATCGTCAACCACGCGGCCAAGCTGCGCTATCTGTCCGGCGGCAAATCTACTTTTCCCCTTGTGGTGCGCATGAAATCCGGCGCGGGATTCGGGGCCGGATGCCAGCATTCGCACAATCTTGAAGCCTGGGCGGCCCATTGCCCCGGCCTGAAGGTGGTCATGCCGGCCACGGCGGCGGACGCCAAGGGCCTGCTCAAGTCGGCGATCCGGGATGACAACCCGGTGATTTTCATCGAGCATATGGGTCTGTATTTCGCGCCCATGCCCGTGCCGGAAAACGACTATCTCACTCCCATCGGCCAGGCCGAGGTCAAGCGGCCGGGCACGGACGTGACCGTGGTCACCTGGTCCGGGATGCTCGGCGTGGCCATGGCTGCCGCGGAAAAGCTGGCCCAGGAAGGCGTCAGCGTGGAGATCGTGGATCTGCGCACCCTGGTCCCCCTGGACAAGGAGACCATCCTTACTTCCGTGGCCAAGACCGGTCGGCTGGTGGTCCTGCACGAGGCCACCCGCACCGGAGGCTTCGGCGGGGAGATCGCTGCCGTGGTCATGGAGGAGGGCTTCAACCTGCTCAAGGCCCCCCTGCGCCGTGTCACCGGCCCGGACATCCCGGTCCCGGCCAGCCCGCCGCTGGAGCGGTTCTACATTCCAGACGACGAACAACTGATCACGGCCATCAAGGAGATTCTGTAGCCGGTTTCCAGCCCGCCCCAAGCCCCCCAGACCCCCAACGCACGGGAGGAACCATGCGCATCACCCGACGGACCTTTCTGCACTACTCGACCCTGGTCGCCTCGTCCCTGGCCCTGAGCGGTCTGCCCCTGTACGCCTACAACCCCCAGGCCGGGGCCGGGCCCCGGGACGGGGTACGTCGCAGCTATTGCGGGTTGTGTCATCCGCGCTGCGGCACCCTGTTGCACATGAAAGACGGCAAGGTCTTCGAAGTCAGCGGGGATCCGGACCATCCGGTGACCCGTGGCCTGATTTGCGAGCGGGGCCTGCTTATGCCGGAGCATATCCATCACCCGGACCGGATCAATTATCCGCTGAAGCGGGTCGGAGCACGGGGCGAGGGCAAATGGGAGCGGATTTCCTGGGACCAGGCCCTGGACGAGGTGGCCGCCAAGCTGACTCGGCTCCGGGACGCCCATGGCCCGGAAACCCTGGGCTTCACCCACGGCACCAGCCGGACCCACCATTGGGATTGTCGTCGGTTCTACAACCTCTTCGGCTCGGCCAACGTCTGTGGAGCGAACAACATCTGCATGTGCCCGTCCTACGCCACGGAGTTCGCCACCTACGGCGGCATGGCCCGGGGCAACGCCCGGCAGGCCAAGTGCCTGGTGGTCTGGGGCAAGGCCTCGGCCAATTCCTCGCCCATCCAAGCCTGGCCGGCCACCCAGCAGGCCAAGCGCAACGGAGCGACAATCATCGTGGTCGATCCACGGGAGATCGAGGAAGTGGCCTTGGCGGACATGTGGCTGCAAATTCGGCCGGGCACGGACCTGGCCCTGATGCTGGGCTGGATACGGCTGATCCTCGAGGAGGAATTGTACGACGCGGACTTCGTGGCTCAGTGGACCGTGGGCTTTGACGAGCTTAAGGACGCAGTGCGGGAGTACACCCCGGAAAAGGTCAGCGAGATCACTTGGCTGCCGGTGGAGCAGATCACCGCGGCGGCCCGGATCTACGCCACCTCCAAGCCGGCCCAGCTGCCCTATGCCTACGGCCTGGACAAGCAGGGCATCAATTCCACCCAGTGCGCCCGGGCCCGGGCCATTTTACGGGCCATCACCGGCAACCTGGAGATTCCGGGAGGGGAAACCTTTGGCCAGACCCCGGAGGTGGCCCGAGTGCGCGGGGAGTTCGACCTGGTGGCCGCCGAGGCCATCGGCCCGGAGCAGCGGGCCAAGCAGCTCGGCGCGGACAGCTATCCCTTTTTCGGCTTCCCCGGCTGGGAACGCAACCTAGCCAACAACCAGAAGCTGCCCCAGGGCCAGGTCAACCCGCCGTCCATGTACCGAACCTGCGTGGCCCACATCCGGGACGTGTTCCAGGCGGCCATCACCAAAAAGCCCTATCCGGTCACGGCCATGTTCTCCGTGGCCAGCAACCCGATGCTCTCCTTCCCGGACCCCCGGATGGTCTTCGACGCCCTGACCGCCCTGGAGCTGTACGTGGTCATGGAATACTACATGACCCCCTCCGCGGCCCTGGCGGACTATGTCCTACCCTCGGCCACCACGGTGGAGCAGCCGGAGCTGTGGGTCACCGGCGGGTTCTGCATGGCCTGCCCTCCGGGCATCGAGCCGCTCTACGAACGCCGGGACACCTACCAGTTCTACCGGAGTCTGGGTCTTCGCCTTGGCCAGGAAAACGACTGGCCTTGGGAAAACCTGGAGCAGGCCTGCGATTTTCGCCTGGAGCCCACGGGGCTGACTTTCCGGGAGCTGACCGAGCAGTACGGCTTTTTCGGCACGCCCGAATTCAAGCGCTACGAAACCTCGGGCTTCGGCACCCCGTCGGGCAAGGTGGAGCTGTACTCCAGCATCTTCGAGGAACTGGGCTGCGACCCCCTGCCCGCCTACAAAGAGCCCCTCTGGAGCCCGGCCGGGGATCCGAAGCTGGCCGAGCAGTTTCCACTGGTCCTGATCACCGGCAGCCGGTTCATGCCCATGTACCATTCCGAGCAGCGCCAGATTGCATCGGCCCGGAAGGTGAATCCGGACCCGCTGGTCCTGCTGCACCCGGAAACGGCCCAGGAGTTGGGCCTGGAGAACGATCAATGGGTGTCCGTGATCTCGCCCAAGGGCAAGATCCGGATGCGCCTGCGCACCTCCCCCCGGATCCACCCCCGCATGGCCGACGCCCAGCACGGCTGGTGGTTCCCGGAACGCAAACAAGAACTTCCGGAATTGTTCGGGGTCTACGAATCCAACGCCAACGTGCTCTGCCCGCTGGAGCCGGAACATTGCAGCCCGGAAATCGGCTCCTGGCCACATTCGGCGTTGCTGTGCAGGGTGGAGGCCGCTTGATGAGTCGGTAAGCGGGAGATGGTAGAAACCGTCTTGTCGCTTCCATGACGGAACCGCCCGCGACCGATGGTCCCGGGCGGTTCAACCGTTTGGCCGGCAATCATACATACCCGGCGCTGAGCAGCAGGCTCGCGCCCAGAATGATGATCAGCAGCGCGCCCAGGCAGGCCAGGGTGCGGTGCAGGATGGCGAAGAGGCGTTTGGAGCGTCGGCTGACGTCGAGCACGGCGTTGGTGGAGCCGACGGTGATCAAGCCCAGGGCCGAGGCGGTCAGGCCCATACCCAAGGCCAGAGGGATCATGGCCATCAAGCCAGCCCAGAAGACGTTCAGACTGAGGGTGAAGAGCAGGATCAGGGCCGCTCCGGGGCAGGGCATCAGGCCGGTGGCCAGGGACAGCGTGACGATGTCCCTGGGGCTGGATCGCGGACACTCATCGGGCTCCTCGCCGGGCCTCTCCCTTGACGCCCGCCGCCAGTCGAACAAGGTCTTGCCCAGAAGAAAAAAACCGATGAGTGTGATCAGCGCATAGCTGATGGACTCCAACCTTCCCTCCACGGAGTGGAACGCGGCGATGTTCGCCCGGCCCAGGACCCAGGAAAGCCCGACGATGATCACCACCGCGGAAAGGATGTGGGTGGCGGTGATCAGGTTGCCGAACAGCAGGGCTTGTCGCCATGTTCCCCGGCGGGAAACGAAATAGGAACAGACGATGGATTTGCCGTGCCCCGGTCCCAGGGCGTGAATCACCCCGTAGAAAAACGAGAGCAGCAGCAACTGCCAAGTGGCCGCGCCCAAGGGGCGTTCCTGGATCTGGCGGGCATAGTTGGTCATCCGTTGGCGCAGGTCGCGTTGCAGGGCGACCATTTCGGCGAAGAACGGAGGCGTGATGCGCGGTCCCGCAGACGGAGGACGGGCCAAGGGACGGCCAGGATCTTCACGGGGGGCTTGCCCGACCTGCTCTTCCACGCCAGGACGGTGGTCCTCGGAAGGCTGTTCCACGGACGGAGCGGCGGGCCGCTCCCGGGACGGGGGCGTGAGAAACGGGTTTTGGGCCAGGGCCTGGCCTATGCAAAGCAGCACAAGCATGGCCGTAATCAGGGCGGTTATGGTGATGCGGATCATGCTGTGAGGGTACTTCCGGAAGGGAACGCGGGATGGTTATGAGAGATGGGTTTCAAAAAACATTGCCGACGTAGTCCTGGACCTCGGCCCCGCCTTCCAGGGCCGCCAGGGCACTTTCAGCCATAACCCGCGCCTCGGTCAACCCGAGGACCACCTCGACCCTGCCCCACGGCGTGAGCCGGGCACTCAGGTCGCGCACCAACAGTTCGCTGTGGGCCAGGCCGCCGGCGAGCACGATGGCGTCCACGGGCCGCGGATCGTCCGGGGTTACGAGAGCAGGCAGCAAGGATGCGACGTGCCTGGTCGTCGTATAGACGAAAGCGGCGACCACGGTTTTTGTCTTGGCGTTTCCTTGCTGGACCATCTCCTCAATTTCCCGGAAATCGTTGGTCCCCAAATGCGCGAACAACCCGCCTTCCCGGAGCACGGCCCGGCGCAGACCGGGAAGATCCATGACGCCGTCTTCCAAAAGCTGGAGCAGGGGCAGGATCGGCAGGGTTCCGCTCCGCTCCGGACTCATCGGCCCCTCCCCGTCCAGGGCGTTGGTCACATCCACCACCCGTCCGCGGCGATGCGCACCGATACTTACGCCTCCTCCCAGATGGGCGACGATGAATTTGCCGTTTTCGTAATTCTTGCCCAATCGGCGAGCCGCCTCCCGGGCCGCGCCGCGCTGGGACAAGGCATGGAAGGTGCTCCGTCGGCGAATGCACGGCAGACCGGTCAGTCTGGCCTCCGGACACAGTTCGTCCGTAACCACTGGGTCCACGATCAAAGCCGATCCCCCGAAGCGCCGCGAAATCTCCAGAGCCAACGGCGCACCCAGGTTGCAAGGATGCTCCCCGAAGCGTCGCAAACGCAAATCCTCAAGCATCCGCTCGTCAATCCGGTACACCCCGCCGGGCAACGGCGCCAGCAGTCCGCCCCTTCCGACCACGGCGTCCAGCCGATTTACACCTGCCTGATCGAGGACAGCCAGGATAGGTTCCAGGCGCAGCGCGAACTGGCTCCAGACATCGGAAAATCCGGCCAACTCGGAATTGGAATGCTGAACCTCGCGGGACAACGTCGGCTCCAGGCCGTGAAACAGGACGACCTTCGTGGAAGTGGAACCGGGGTTGATGGTCAGGATGGTTTGCATAGGCGTATCCTGAAACGTAGGAGATGCGGGTTGGTCGATCGCCACTGGTGCGAAGGCTTGGCCGCGCGTCACGTTCGTGTTGCCAGATAGACCGCCAGGGCCATGGAGAGCAGCTTGGATCGAGCGCTGTCGCCGCGGGAGGGAACAACGATGGGCACGGAACTGCCCACCACGACTCCGGCCACGTCCTGGCCGAGCAGGGTGTTCAGACATTTGTAGAGCACGTTGCCGCTCTCGATGTCCGGGGTGATCAGGATGTCGGCCTGGCCGGCGACCTCGTTCCGGAAGCGCTTGCTGGCCGCGGCCGCGGCCGAAAGCGCGAGGTCCAGGGCCATGGGACCGGCCACATGGGCGTCGCCAAAGGCTCCCTCCTCGCCCATGCGCGCAATCAGGTCCGCGTCCAGGGTGGACGGCATGGCCGGATAGTTGACCTTTTCCGTGGCCGCGAGCATGGCCGCCCTCGGAGCCGTCATCCCCAGGGCTCGGGCCACGGCCAGGGCGTTGCGCAGGATTTCCACCTTGCGCTGCAAATTGGGGCGGATGTTCACCGCGGCGTCGCTGAGCAGCATCAGCTTGCCGGAATGCGGGTTCTCAAACACCGTGACATGGCTGAGAATCCCCTGGGGCGGAACGCCGTTGGCCTTGTCCAGCACGGCCTTGAGCAGCGTACTCGTGGAAACCGCGCCCTTCATGATCAGCGCGGCCTCGCCCTCCCGGAACATCCGGACGGCCTCCCGCACCGCGGCCTCGTCGTCCGGAAGGTCGACGCAACGCAAGCCTGATAAGTCCGCGCCCAGGTCCTCGGCAATACGCCGGGTGGCGTCCATGTCGCCGATAAACACGGGCTCCACCACCCCGGCGGCGTACGCCTGCATCGCGGCTTCCAGCACAAAAGCGTCCCCGGAACGGGCAATAGCCAACTTTGGGTTTTGGTCAGCCGAGGCTGCAAAACGGATCAAATCGTCGAGGGAAGTAATGGTCATGGGAGTCATGGGGGGCACCGTCGCGACCGGAGATATCAGTCGTCCCCGCGCTTGAGGGCGATCATACCGGAGCGGCACAGGCTCTTGATGCCGTGGGGCTTGAGCATGTTGATCAACCCGTCCACGCGCTCCCGGTCCCCGCTCATCTCCACGGTGATGGTCCGCCGGCCCATACCCACCACGTTGGCCCGGAACACCTCGAAGATCTGCATGATTTGGGTGGTGTTGGCCGGGTCCATGGCTACCTTGACCAGGATCAGTTCCCGGTCCACGAATTCCTTGCGCCGTAGATCGTCCATACCGATGATCATGTCCATCGCGGCCATGTCCTCAGTGATCCGCTGGACATCCTCGTCGGACCCGTCCAGGCCGATGGTCAGCCGGGAGATGTCCGGATCCTCGGTTTCTCCGGCGGAGATGCTGCGGATGTTCACGTTATGCTTCCGGATGGCCTGAGCCATGTCGGCCAAGACTCCGGGTTTGTTTTTGGTCAATGCGGATATGGTCTGGGTCACGATGGTTCCTCCCTTCGGAAAAGTCGGCGCTGCCTACCAAAAATATTTTAACAAAAATGCAATTAATTGGCTTAAAATGACAAAAACAAGGTCAAAAGAATACAAAAATGAAAGACACCTTTGCGTGCCAAAAATTCAATCCACTGAAATATCTAAAAAAAGGTTCATGGAACACCTTTTGCTATAACCAAGCAAATTGGAAAGCCCTTGGCGAAATAAGAAGGGGTGATTCCGAACAGAACGTCAGGTTGCAAGGCCTTCATTTATTGAGGCCGGATATTTGTCAACACGAGAAGAGCTACAAAGGAGATTTTTCATGAGCGGAATCCAGTCACGTCTGAACGCCATTTCAGCGGTCACCAACTATGCACCCTCCGAGGCACCGCTGAACTTCGCGGAAACCAAACCTACGGATCTGTTCGGGTGCAACGTTTTCAACGACAAGGTGATGAAGGAACGCCTGCCCTCGGATGCCTACAAATCTTTGAAGAAAACCATCGAGTACGGCGAGAAGCTGGACCCGGCCCTGGCGGACATCGTGGCCAACGCCATGAAGGATTGGGCCATTGAGAAAGGGGCCACCCATTTCACTCACGTTTTCTACCCGCTAACCGGCCTGACCGCGGAAAAGCACGACGCCTTCCTGGTCCCGGACGGTAGCGGCGGCGCAATGGCCCAGTTCAGCGGCAAGCTGCTGATCCAGGGCGAGCCGGATGCCTCCAGCTTTCCCTCCGGGGGGTTGCGGACCACCTTCGAAGCCCGCGGCTACACGGCTTGGGACGTGACCAGTCCGGCCTACATTCTGGAGAATCCCAACGGAACCTTCCTGTGCATTCCCACGGCTTTCGTCTCCTGGACAGGCGAAGCCCTGGACAAAAAGACGCCGCTTCTGCGCTCCTTGCAGGCCCTGAACAAACAGGCCAAGCGCGTGCTCAGCCTGTTCGGCGTGGAGACCAAGCTCCCGGTGACCTCCTATGCCGGCCCGGAACAGGAATACTTCCTGGTCGACCGCAACTTCGTCTTCACCCGCCCCGACCTGCTCATCGCCGGTCGTAGCCTGTTCGGCGCTAAGCCGGCCAAGGGCCAGGAATTCGAGGACCAGTACTTTGGAGCCATTCCGCGCCGCGTCCTCTCTTTCATGATGGAAGTGGAGCGGGAATTGTACAAGCTGGGCGTTCCCGTGAAGACCCGACACAACGAAGTCGCTCCCGGGCAGTATGAAATCGCGCCGATTTTCGAGGCCGGCAACTTGGCCACGGACCACAATCAACTGGTGATGACCGTGCTGCGAACCGTGGCCAAGCGCTACGGCATGGAGTGCCTGCTGCACGAGAAGCCTTTTGCCGGGATCAACGGCTCCGGAAAGCACCTGAACTACTCCATCGGCAACGCCGAACTGGGCAGTCTGTTCGATCCGGGCGAAACACCCCATGAAAACGCTCAATTCCTGATCTTTTGCGCCGCGGCCATCCGGGCCGTGCATAAATTCGGCGCGTTGTTGCGGGCCACCGTGGCCACGGCTTCCAACGACCATCGCCTCGGTGCCAACGAGGCCCCTCCGGCAATCATGTCCGTCTATCTGGGCGCGCAATTGACCGACGTGTTTGACCAAATCAAGGCCGGGGCCGTACGGGGAAGCAAAAAGAAGGACGCCCTGACCGTGGGCGTGGACACCCTGCCGCCGCTGCCCATGGACCCGGGCGACCGCAACCGGACCAGTCCCTTCGCCTTTACGGGCAACCGCTTCGAGTTTCGCGCCGTGGGCTCTGCCCAGTCCATCGCCGGGCCGCAGGTGGCCCTGAACACGATGATGTCCGAGTCCCTGGACTACATGGCCACGGAACTGGAAAAAGCCACCAAGGGCGATCCCGGAAAGCTGAACAACGCCGTCCAGGCTCTGCTCAAAAAAGTCATCACCGAGCACGAAGCCATCGTCTTCAACGGAGACGGTTATTCAGAGGAATGGCACAAGGAAGCTGAAAAACGGGGGCTGCCCAACCTGAAGACAACCCCCGAAGCCTTGCCCGAAATTACCAGCAAGCCGGTGATCGAGCTGTTCAAAACCTACGGGGTGCTCTCCGAGGCGGAACTGCATTCCCGCCAGGAAATTTACCTGGAACAGTACAGCAAGACCATCAACACTGAGGCCAACCTGGCCATCCGCCTGGCCAAGACCGTGATTTTCCCCGCCGCCATGCGCTACCAGGGCGAGTTGGCCGCCACCTGCGCCAACCTCAAGGCCATCGGCCACGACGTGAAGATGATCACCCTGGAAGACGTGACCGCCAAATTGCGCACCCTGCAGAAGGCCGTGGGCGATTTAGAGGCCTTGCTGGGGAAAATCCCTCACGGGGATACCCTCAAGGAAGCCAAGTACTTCTGCGAGAAGATCCTTCCGGCGATCAACACGGTCCGCGAATGGGCCGACTCCCTGGAGACGGTGGTGGCCGACGATCTGTGGGCCCTGCCCAGCTACCAGGAGATGCTGTTCATCAAATAGTTTTCCGCCCCTCCCAACCGGAAACGCAAAAGGCCGCCCATGTGGGCGGCCTTTTGCGTGGTGAAACCATACTCCGTGACGCGGCAGGTTCCATCTTTAGGAAGCGACCGCGCGTTATTGCGTAATTGGGTGATACTCGCCGCCGTGTTCCGTGATTTCCCGGAGTACGGCCCGACAGAGGTCTTCCAGGCGGGCCTGGCAGGGCGGGGTCAAGTCCGTGCCCCAGGGATCGAAATCCTTGGGCTCCATGCCGATGACCACGGTTTCCGGGCAGTTGCCCAAAAGCTTGCAGGTGGCCAGGGTTTCCAGAAGGTCGGTCTGGTGCATGGAGTTCTTGAAGGCCACGCTCTTGCCCATCTCCACGCCGGTCAGCCGGTACAGCGTTCCCGGCTCGCCGCCGTTGACCACGGCGTCCACGACGATCAACCTGTCGAACTCCATGATCGGCTCCATTAACGCCATGCCCAGGGTGCCGCCGTCCATGAGTTCGACGTTGGAGGAAAAGGAGTACTCGGCGCGCAGCTTTTCCACGGTCTTCACGCCGACGCCCTCGTCCTTGAGCAGAATATTGCCCACGCCAAGGACCAAAATTTTCGGGGAGTTCTGTTCGTTCATCGGATTTTCCAAATACAGAGAGCGAAGATTCCCCGACCCACGGGGTTCCTTCGCTCTCCGTGCATGCATACCGTCCGGCGTCGCGAAAGGCAACGCCGGACGGTCAGGTTATGTGGTTACAGGACCTTGAACTCGTGGACCTGGTTGGTCTTGGAGTCGATGACGTGCACGCCGCAGGCGATACAGGGATCAAAGGAGTGCACGGTGCGCAACAATTCCACGGGGCGTTTCGGATCGGCGATGGGCGTGTTGATCAGCGCCTCTTCCACCGGTCCCAGCTTGCCCTTGGCACAGCGCGGTCCGAGGTTCCAGGTGGAGGGGACAACAAGCTGGAAGTTCTCGATCTTGCCGCCCTTGATCTTGATCCAGTGGCTCAACGCGCCGCGGGGCACGTCGGCGAATCCGACACCTTCGGCCTCGTCGGGCATTTCATGGTTTTCGGCGATCTTGTTGTTTCCGCTCTTCAGGTTGTCCACCAGCTCGTCCAACCAGTCTTCCATCTTCTGAGCGACGGTCAGGGTGTGGATGCCGCGGGCCGCGGTTCGGCCCAGGGTGGAGTGCAGGGCTTCGGGGCCCACGCCGAGGTGGTTCAGGACCAGGTCCACGGCGGCGACGGTCTCGGGCTGACCCTTGCCGTAGGCCACCAGCACGGCGGCCAGCGGGCCGACTTCCATAGGCTCGTCCTGATACCGCGGAGCCTTCATCCAGGAGTAGCGCTCGGTGTCGCCCAGCTTGGTGTACTTGGGCTCGGTCACGCCCTCGTAGGGATGGCGGGCCTCGGAACCTTCGTACCAGCTGGCGGCCACGTGCTCGTAGATGGCCTTGGGATCAACGTCCTGGACGTTGGACAGGTCGCGGTTCATGATCACGCCGGGCGGCAGCCAGCGGCTCTTAAGATCTCTTTCGTTCTTCGGGAACTCGCCGAAGGCCAGGTAGTTGGTGCATCCGCCGATGCCGGCCCAGTCCTTGTAGTAGGAAGCCACGGTCAGCAGGTCCGGAATGTACATCTGCTCGATGAATTCCCGGGTTTCGCGCAACAGGGATCGGTACTCTTCCAGCCGCTCGGGCCGCAGGGATTCGTAGCAGGTCACCCCGCCGCTGATGGTGAACTGGGTGTGCGGGACCTTGCCGCCGAAGATGGCGATGGCCCGGGTGGCCTTGATCTGCAGGCGCAGGGCCTCCAGGTAGTGGGCTGTGGCGATCAGGTTCACTTCCGGCGGCAGGTAGTAGGCCGGATGCCCGCCCAGGAAATCGGCGTTGGTAAAAATGCCGAGCTGACCCTGGTTGACGAAGGTGGTCAGACGCTCTTGAACGGCCCTCAAATCTTCAGCCTTGGTCGGGCGCGGGGAGATGTTGTTGGCGATCTTGGCGGCCTTGACCGGATCGGCCTGCAAGGCGCTGGTGACGTCGACCCAGTCCAGGGCGTGCAGGACGTAGAAGTGGATGAAATGGTCGGCGACGATTTGCGAAGCCATGACCAGGTTGCGGATGATCCGGGCATTATCAGGAATTTCGACGCCCACGGCGTCGTCCAGGCATCGGGTGGATGCCAGGGCATGTGTGTAGTTTCAGACCCCGCACGCGCGAGCGGTGAAGTGCTGCGCGTCTCTTGGGTCGCGACCCTTCAAAATGGTCTCCAGACCACGGTACAATTGGGAGCTGGAACGGGCGTTGACGACTTTGCCGTTGTCCACTTCCACTTCCAGACGCAGATGGCCCTCAATCCGGGTCAACGGATCGACGACAATCGGCCCGGAGTAGGCGCTTTGCGGCGTCACCGGAATGACCGGTGCGGCTTGGGGCTTACAGCCTGACATGGTATGTCCTCCTTACGATAGGTTTCGTGATTCACGGTTTACAAATCAAGGCAGCCTAGACCGGCTTGTAGAACGGGCTCAGCTGATCCCAGAATTTCGGCTCGCTGCAACCGATGCAGGGATGGCCGGCTTCCACGGGCCAATTTGTCTCGTTGAACTTGACCTTGGGGCAGTTATTGTAGGTGTCCGGGCCCTTGCAGCCGACTTCGTACAAGCACCATCCCTTCCTGGCTTCCTCGGAATCAAAGGACGGGGCGAACTCATAATTGAAGAAATGGTCCAGGCGCTCGCACAGTTCGTGAACCGATTCGCCGTAAAACATCTTCGGGCGGTTGAGGCGGTCCAAATCGGGCATGCCCTTGGTCAACAAATGGACCACGGTGCCCACGAAATTGTACGGGCTGGGCGGACAGCCGGCGACATTGATGGCTCGGGTCGGAAGACCGAGGTGCTCCATCAGCTCGTTCACGCCCATGGCGTCGGTGGGGTTCGGATCAGCGGCCTGGACCCCGCCGAAGGTTGCGCAGGCACCGATGGCAATCACGGCCTGGGCCTTGGGCAGGTACTTCTGGGCCATTTCCAGCATGGTATGTCCGCCGACCATGCCGTGGATGCCATTGTCCTTGGTGGGAATGGCACCTTCAACCACGGCGATGAATCCGTGGGGCGAGTTCACGGCCTGTGCCAAGGCGTCCTCGGCGGCGTCGCCGGCGGCGGCCATCAATGTTTCGTGATAATCCAAGGAAATGGTGTCCAGAAGCAATTCGTCGATGTACGGGCTGACGGTCCGGACCACGGCCATGGAGCAACCGGTGCATTCCGCGAAGTGAAAGTAGACCACCGAGGGTCTGCGGGGATCGGTCAGCGCGGCGGCGACCTGCTTGGCGAACGAGGCTTCCATGCCCATGACAGCGGCGACGGTCGCACAGAATTTCATGAAGTCGCGGCGATTCACGCCACGGCATTCGAGCCGTTTCTCGGCTCCTTCCTTTGCCAGACCAACACTGAGTCTCATAACCCACCTCCGTTTAAACGGTTAAACAGGAAGAAATCGCCTTTGGTGAAAAGCATTTAAGGTAAAGGTTTTCAGACATTGAAAAAATGTCGTTTCTCAGAGCCGGACGGAATCGTCATCTTACGACTCCAGAGCCTGTGAAAAAAAGAACATTTCAACGCAATGCTTTTCCAAAGTATGGTGAATTACCTAGCCCCGCGACAGGAGCATGTCAACCAAAAGGGGCTGGGAGCACGCTTTTTTGTTTTATCTTACGAAAAGGCAACTGTTTGGCAAGGGATAGTACCCCAAGTCTGTCGGGATTCATTCCCGTGAAAAAGGCAACGTTCATACTCTTGGAGCGCACCAATGAGAAAGGGCGCTCTCATGAGCGCCCTTTGCTTTCGTTCGATCCGGCTCCGTCCGGAATGAACGGAGCGGCGAAGGTTGGTCGTATGATCCGTGAGAAATCTACTCAGGAACGCGAGCGATCACTTCTCGTCCGATCTTACTGCCAAACTCCTGGCAGGCGGCCAGATCCTGGTCAGTGGGGACGTTTTTGACACGCAGCGGTTCGGCGACAATCTCCACCTTGGCGGATTGCAGGAACTCGGAAATCTGCTTGGCCGCCTCGCCGCTCCAGCCGTAGGAGCCGAAGGCCGCACCAATTTTGCCTTGCGGCTTGAGCCCTTTCATGTAGGTCAGCATATCCGCGAGCAACGGGAGCATCCCGTTGTTGTGGGTTGGAGAACCGGCAACAACGGCTTGGGCCTCCATGATGAACGGCATGACGTCGCTGTGATGAGCTGTTTTCAAGGAAAACAGCTGCACGCTGACACCCTCGGCGATGATTCCGTCGGCAATGGCCCTGGCCATCCGCTCGGTGCTCTTCCACATGGTATCGTAAAAGACCACGGCCTTGCGCTGGGGTTTTTGGGTGCTCCACTCTCCGTACTTGGCCAGGATTTCCGGGATGTGGGTTCGCCAGATCAGTCCGTGGTCCGGGGCGATCATGTCGATGTCCCAGCCCACTTCCCCGACCTTGGCCAACAGCTTTTGGACCAGCGGGGAGAAGGGCAGGATGATGTTCGCGTAGTAACTGGCGGCCAAATCGAACAGGAGGCTTTGATCAACTTGGTCGTCGAACCGTTCGCTGGAAGCCAGATTCTGGCCGAAGGCGTCGCTGGAAATGAGCAGCTTGTCCTCCGGCAGGAACGAAAACATGCTGTCCGGCCAGTGCAGCATCTTGGTTTCCAGAAAGGTGACCGTTCGTTTGCCCAGGCTGATGTTGTCCCCAGTGGCTACGACCTCGTAAGGCCAGTCCTCGCGGTGGTAGTGGCTGATCAGAGCCTGCTTGGCGATGGGCGAGCAGAACACTTTTTCCGGTTTGACGATGTCCATGATCTTGGGCAGTGCCCCGGAATGGTCCGGCTCCACATGGTTGACGATCAGGTAGTCGATTTGTTCCGGATCAATGGTGGCCTTGAGGCAACGGAGCAACTCGTCCACATGATTCGCGGGAACCAAGTCGAAAAGGGCGATTTTTTCGTCCTTGACCAGGTAGGCGTTGTAGGTGGTGCCTCGCCGGGCAAGGGAGTAGCCGTGAAAGTCCCTGAGGTTCCAATCCACGGAACCGACCCAGAAAATATCCTTTTTGATTTCGACTGGCAGCATTCATGTTCTCCAATGAAAAAGCCCTCTCCCGGACTCTGGGAGAGGGCTTGATGAGGTGATGATCCGGTTTACCCTTCCGGCTCGAAATTATCCTTGGACGCTCCACAGACCGGGCAGGCCCAGTCAGCCGGAATATCATCGAAGCTGGTACCCGCCGCGACGCCGCTGTCCGGATCGCCGTCCGCCGGGTCGTAAACGTAACCGCAGATACTGCATACATATCGCATAAGCGACTCCTTGTTAAGCTAGAGGTTACCGCCGTCCTATATTATGGTGCTTCTTCCGCGGCCGAACCGGGTCCGGCCAAGGGCCGAAACGATTTTGGGCCAGCTCCGCAGACCGGACATTTCCAGGTTTCAGGAAGGTCTTGAAATGCCGTTCCAGCGGGAATCTTTCCCCGCTTGTCGCCCCGGTCGGGGTTGTAGATACATCCGCAGTTCGTGACCTGGCATTGATACATTTCTTCCGGGCTGGCCATGCTTTCTCCCTGTATTCCCCGCCGTAGGGCGGGTTAGTCGTCAAACGAGATGCCGGTTCGAAAAACAAGCCGCCCCGCTAGGCCTTCCAAAGGCCGTGCAGATTGCAGTATTCACGAGCCGTGACCTGTTCGGCCTGGATACAGAATTCAGCAACGGGCTCTTGGCCGGGTTGCAGGAACTGCTTGTAGGACTTGCCGTCCGCGATGATCTCAATCCATTCGATGTAGTGCTTGGCTTCCATGGGGTGGAGAGTGCTCCCTACGGTCACCTTGTAGCCGTTGGCCGTTTTCTCCACCACGGGCACATGTTTTTCCTTGGCGGCGTCCACGGTGTTCTCGGTCATCAACTTCATGGGTTCGCCGCAACAGACCAGTTCTCCGCCACCGCCATGCAGCACGTCAATGATATTGCCGCACAGATCACACTTGTACACTTCATGTTGTTGGGCCATTCCTACGCTCCTTGTCTGGTTCATGGGGTATAAGGATAAGGTGAAGCCTATTCGGATACCGTCCGCCCGTCAAACCCTTTCCGGGGGTTTTCGCCCGGCCGAAAAAAATCTCGAAAGACACTTCCGGCCGGGCACGGTTAACCCTACCAGTTCTCTTTGAGAACTTCGAAATGAGCCTGGGGATGGTCGCAGGCCGGACAACTATGGGGGGCCTTTGACCCATTGCCGACATAACCGCAATTGCGACACCGCCACGTCACTGAAACGTCTTTCAGGAAGACCTTGCCGGACTGAATGTTCGCGGCCAACTCGCGGTACTGCTTTTCGTGCTGCCGCTCAGCTACGGCAATGGCTTCCATGGCCGCGGCGATTGCGGGGAATCCTTCCTCTTTGGCAACCTTGGCGAAGCTCGGATACATCTCGGTCTGCTCATGGTGCTCGCCTTCGGCCGCGGCGATCAGGTTGTCATAAGTGTTGCCGATCACCCCGGCCGGAAAGGAGGCCGTGATTTCCACCTCGCCGCCTTCCATGAACTTGAACAGACGCTTGGCATGTTCCTTTTCCTGGTTGGCCGTTTCCTCGAAAATAAAGGAAATCTGCTCGTACCCTTCCTTCTTGGCCTGCTTGGAGAAGTAGGTGTACTTGTTGCGTGCCTGGGACTCCCCGGCAAAGGCGATCAGCAGGTTCTTTTCGGTTTGGGTTCCTTTCAGTCCGCTCATGATGGTGTCCTCCATAGGTTTCGTAGGGTTTCGTGGTTTTCAAAACATGTCGCGCATCGAGAGAACGCTTCGTCAACCTTCTTCACGCGCCGTCACGCAATCCGCGCAGATGCCGTACAGTTCGAGCCAGTGCCCGGTGATCCGAAATTCACTCTCGGCTTCAAGGGCGGGGTCCCGGCGCATGACCACCGAAGCGGCGTCCGGAGGTAAATCCCCAACCTTTCCGCACTCAACGCAGCAGACATGCAGATGCGGGTCCACGAACGCATCGAACCGCATTTGTGGACCGATCTTGTCCAGCTTGCGGATGAGTCCCTGGGAATGCAAAAACTCCAAGTTGCGGTAGATGGTCCCAAGGCTGACGTGGGAAAGCCGCTTGCGCACCAAGTCGTAAACCTCGTCGGCAGTGGGGTGCGTCCGGGTCCCTCGTAGCTCTTCAAGGATGATTTTTCGCTGTGGCGTTAAACGAAGATTGGGTTTCGGCATGATCAGCGTCCTTCTGTTGCGTGAACGAGAACTATTCCTATTAACTCTCGGGCCGCTTGTCAAGCCCCTCGAGAAAACAGGGAACTGAACCTCTCGTGCTCAGCGAAGTGGTGCTCGTTGTCGTAATCGAAAAGAATTCAAGCGGACCAAACGGAGCCCCGTGAAAAAAACACAGGGGGCGGCCCCGGCAATGCCCGGACCGCCCCCCTGTTTTCATTCGCGTCGAAACTACGTTGAGATACCCGTGCCCGATCAATTAGTCTGGAACTTCTTGACCAGTTCGGTCAGACGCTCCGACATTTGCGAGATTTCCTGAATACCACGGTCCGCTTCCTGAATATCCTGACTGTTGGCCATGGACAATTGGCTGACTTGGCCGATGCTTTCATTGATTTCGTCGCTGGTCACGGATTGCTGCTCAGCGGCTGTTGCGATGGTCCGGATCATGTCCGCCATGGATTCGGAGCGCTCAACGATTGTTTGCAGAGCTTCCCCGGCGACCAGGGCCTTGTCGGCCGTGTTTTCGACCACGGACCGGGTTTGCTCCATTTTCTCCACGGCACTTCGGGTGCTGGTCTGGATCGTGGTGATCACTTCTTCCACCTGCTTGGTGGCTTGTACCGTACGCTCTGCGAGCTTACGAACCTCGTCGGCGACAACGGCGAAACCGCGTCCGGCGTCTCCGGCCCGGGCCGCCTCAATGGCCGCGTTCAGGGCCAAGAGATTGGTCTGATCGGCGATATCATTGATCACATTCAAGACCTGTCCGATATCCTCGGCCCGCTGCGCCAGATCGTTCAGGGAGCGGGCCAAGGCGTCCGTATCCTGAGCCACGCGCTTTACGTCGTCCACCGTCTCCCGGACGCCCTGACCACCCTCCTTGGCGCTCTGCGTTGCCTGGGCCGCGGCTTCGGCGGTTTGGGCCGAACTGCGGGCGACCTCAATGACCGTGGCCGTCATCTGATTCATGGCCGTGGCCGCCTGGGTGGTCTGTGACTCGGTCATCCCGATGCGGTCGCTGACCGTGATCATCTGGTCCGAGAGCCTTTGGGCCATGCTCCGCAGAGAGTTTGACACCTCGGTTACATCGCGGGCAACGACAAGCAGATTATCCTGCTGCTTCTGAATCCGGGCCTTGGCTTCTTCCTCCTGAGTCAGATCGATAATCACCCCAATGGCACCTATCACCTGACCCTGTGCGTTTTTGAGCGGTGAAACCTCACGGTATATCGGCACATTGTGTCCATCAGGGTGGGCGTATTCCCGTTTTCCTTTGACAATCGTGCCTTCGCGAATGACCTGGGAGGCGGCGCAGGAGCCCGGGGCCACCCCCATCATCTCACATGTCGCGCGCCCGAGGATGCTTTCTCTGGATTTGCCGAGCAACTCAACAGCCTGGTCGTTGATAAAAGTGACCTGTTCATCATGGTCCGTCACGTAGAGGGGGACGGCAATGCCCTCCAGAACCTCTTTGTTGTATTCCAGTTGGTCCTGGATACTTTTGACCATTGTCCCCAGGTTGCGGGCCAGGCGGCCCAGTTCATCGGAACCGGTGATGTCAAAGGTGACGGAGTAGTCGCCCTGACTGATCTTCTGGCTAGCGTCGCTCAGCGTCGCGATTTTTCCGACAACGGCTCTGCGCATGAAAATCAGCAAACTGGCCAACAAAATGGCGAACCCGCCAAGGGAAAGCGCCGCTCCTTTGACTTGATGGTCTCTGAGCGTCGCCATTTCCACGCCCACGTCCTGAAAAACCAGCATGGCGCCCAAAATGGGTTGGGATCGGCCATGGCAATGATAACAGCCAGGTTCATTAGGGATTGAACGGAGGCGAACATAATACGGCCCCTCCGCGGTATCCAAAAGTACGGCCCGATCCGTCACCTTGCTCAGCCCCTCGCGCAGGACTTCTCGAATGACCTCCTGACCATGAACGGACGTCATGTCCTTGCGAACGGCGGCGGGTTGTGTCGCGTAGGTGATGTTGCCTCGGAAATCAGTCAAGAAGACATCAATATCAGCGTACAGGTTCTCGACCTTGGTGAACTGGTCCCGAGTTCCCTCGTCGTCGCCGATGATCATCGGCTCCTCGATGGCCATTTGTAGCAGATCCGACACCCGTGAGCCCATGGCATCGATCTGATACATGGTGTCGGTGCGTTGCCAGTACGAATTGACAAGCAACAACACCACGAAAACCGATGCCGTCAAGATGGTGACCAGAATGAGAATCTTTGCTCCCAGGGAGTTACGCAATATATTCATGATCGTCTCCCTTGCGGTCAATGCGCCCCGCTGTAAATCAGCGGCTTGTAGTTGATTACCTGGACCCGCTCGTCTTCATGGCACGGACGGCAGACGTCGAGAGTCAGATTGCCGACGATGTCGTCCCGATGGCCTGTCCTGGCATGCACGGAGCCCGGACCGTGACAGCTTTCACACCCCACATGGGCCATCTCCGGGGTTTCCTCGAAGCTTCGAAATCCTCCCGGCTGGCCATACCCGGTAGTATGACACTCGTAACATTCACGAAGCTCCTCCGGTGTCAGCTTGGGCGCCATCAGCCGGACACTGTGGTCGGATTTGGCTTTGTTGGCGTGTGCCGTAAACCGTTCATACTCATCCGGATGACAGTACGAGCACTCCTTGGATCCTACGAAGTTTGCGCCCGTCGGCCCCTGCGCGCCAATCACCAGCGGCAGAAGAAACGCCAGGGCGAACCATAGGATCAAGATGGTCCCGAACGTTACCTTTTTCATCATCGCCTCCAGTTTAGGTCCAACATACAAAAAAGTATCACAAAAATGAAAAGCATTAGAATATACAAGACTTTCTTGCTCCGCTTTCTAGTCAAGGCTTGTGAAAAAAGCAACGTATATAGAAATTACCGAGCTATCATCCAGGGGACCAGAAAATCACCAACCTTTCCGGTCGCATCCAGGTGTCGGATCAAAGCACTTCCCATGACCACCCCGTCCACCACGGTTTCCACGCCTTGGAGTTGGGCCGGGGAATGCAGACCAAAGCCCAGGGCCAGGGGTATGGAAAAAGATTGCCTGGCCTGGATCAGGGCGTTCCGGAGTTCTTCCGGCAACGCATCCCGGACTCCCGTGGTACCCATGACCGAGACAAAATAGACGAAGCCCGCGGCTTTATCTGCATGCATCCGGAGCCGCTCCATGGAGCTGTTCAGGCCGACCAGCGGGATCAGGGCGATGCCCTGCTCCTGAAGGACATTTCGAATCTCGTCGCTCTCTTCCAGGGGCAGATCGGCGATGATCAGCCCGTTCACTCCGGCCTGGGCCGCGTCCAGGGCCAGCTTGGGAATACCGTACTGCAGAAAAGGGTTCATATAGCCCATCAACACGATCCCAGCCTGGATGGCCGAGCGCCTCTGGGTCAGCTCTTCCAGAATCCATCCCAAGGTTACGCCTTGTTCCAAACAACACAACGCCGCCTGCTCCACCACCGGTCCGTCGGCCACGGGATCGGAAAAAGGCACGCCGACCTCGATGATGTCCGCGCCCGCGGCGTCCAGATCCTCGATGTGCTTCCAAAAAGCATCCTTGGTCGGATATCCTGCGGGCAGGTAGGGCATAACGGCCTTGCGCCCCTGGGCCATGGCTTGATTAATCTTATCGGTCAAATGACTTGTGGACATTAGGGTTCTCCGAATAGTTTAGTAAAAGTGAGAATTCAGAAGTCAGAGGTCGAAGTATACTGTTGACATGGACATTCACCCCGGCTTCAACCTTCAACCATCAGGTCTCAGCCCTCAGCCCTCTCTTTTCACCAACGCCTGCCGCACGATCTCCAAGTCCTTATCCCCCCGACCCGAAAGACAGACGATCACGTCGACGGTGGCCGGCAGGGTTCCGGACAGGCCAAGGACATAGGCCAGGGCATGGGAGCTTTCCAGGGCCGGGAGGATGCCTTCGGCCCGGGCCAGGCGCATGAATCCGGCCAGGGCCTGATCGTCGGTGACGCAGACGTATTCGGCCCGGCCCAGGGCCTGGAGATGGGCGTGTTCCGGGCCCACGCCGGGGTAGTCCAAACCCGGGGCCAGGGAGTGGGAAGGCAGGATCTGGCCCTCGATGGTCTGCAAGAGCTTGGTCATGGTTCCGTGCAGAACTCCGGGAGTCCCGGTGCTTAGCGTGGCGGAATGACAGCAGCCCGGAGAACCGTCCCCGGCGGCTTCCACGCCGATCAGAGCCACTTGCTCATGGGGCACGAAGGCATGGAACATGCCGATGGCGTTGGACCCGCCGCCCACACAGGCCACGACCCGGTCCGGCAGCTTTCCGGTGCGCTCCTGGAACTGGGCCAAGGCTTCCCGGCCGATCACGGCCTGCAGTTCGCGCACCAGCAGAGGAAAAGGATGCGGTCCCACGGCCGAGCCCAGGCAGTAGTGGGTGGCGGCCTGCTCGGCGATCCAGTGGCGCATGGCCGCGTTGATGGCGTCCTTCAGGGTCCGGCTGCCGGACTCCACGGGCCGGACCGTCGCGCCCAGCAGTTCCATGCGTTGGACGTTGTGCGCCTGACGGACCACGTCCTCCGCGCCCATGTACACGATGCACTCCAGGCCCAGCAGGGCCGCGGCCGTGGCCGTGGCCACGCCGTGCTGCCCGGCCCCGGTTTCGGCCACCAGCTTGGTCTTGCCCATATGCTTGGCCAGCAGGGCCTGGCCCACGGTGTTGTTGATCTTGTGCGCCCCGGTATGCGCCAGGTCCTCGCGTTTCAGCCAGACGCCGAAACCGACCTCCCGCGAGAGGTTCGCGCAGTGGTACAAGGCCGTGGGTCGGCCCACGAAATGGGTTAGCAGCTCGGTCAACTCGCGCTGAAACGCCTCTCCGGCCATGATCCGCTCCATGGCCTCCTCAAGTTCCAACAGCGGGGGCATGAGCAGTTCCGGGGCAAAGCGCCCGCCGAAATCGCCGAAATATCCTTTTTTCATGTGATGTTCCTCTTATTGGGGTTCATGGTGGACAGTTAGCGAACCGCCATCCATTTTGATTTTTTCCAGCACAGTCCGCAGCAGCACGGGACTCTTCCTTCCCGGAGCCTCTTCCACCCCGGAATTCAGATCCACGCCCCACGGACGGCACCGAAGCACGGCCTCCTGGATATTGTCCGGGCCCAGGCCCCCGGCCAGGAGCCACGGACGGGGGAAAGTCAGACCGGCCATGGCCGCGAAATCCAGACTGACGCCGTGGCCTCCCACCGCGGTTCCGGCGTCCAGGAGCACGGCCCGGCACGAGGTCGCGAACGTGGCCATATCCCGCTCCAGATCCGCGAGATCAGCGTACCGAAGTGGCCAGAATACCTTGACCACCCGCTCCGGCCCGACGTGTTCGCAGAAACGCCGGTCCTGGCCGCCGTGAAGCTGGGCCAAGTCCAGCTCGGCCCGGTCCATGATCTCCCGAACCTCTTCCGCGGACTGAAGCACGAAGACCCCGACCCGCGCGGCCCGGCCTCGGGGAAGGGCCGCGACATGCTCCGGACTCACGTTTCTGGGGCTTGGCGGATAGAAGATGAAGCCGGTCCAGTCCACACCCAGTACCTCGCACAGCCTCACGTCCTCGGGTCGGCGCAGGCCGCAGACCTTGACCAGGGGGTCGGCGTCCCTCCGGTCATTTTGGCGGACTTCCTCATGCATACGATTGTACCTCTCGCATGGTTCGCAACAGGTCCGCCAGGGCCTGCCCCGGATCAGGCTCTTGCATCAGCCGGGAGCCGATGAGCAGGCCGTGAAATCCGGCGTCGCGCATCCGGGCCATGTCCTGGGCCGAGTTCATCCCGCTGGCGCTGATCCAGACCTCGCCCTCGGCTTTGTGCCGGATCAGATCCTCGGAAATGCGCAGGTCCGTGGTCAGTCGATCCAGGTCCCGGTTGTTGACCTGGATCAGCGTCGAGTTCGCCGCTTTGGCCTTGTCCAAGTCCGCCTCGTCAAAAACCTCCACCACGGCTTCCAGGCCGAACGTCCGACATTCTGTCAACATGATTTCCAACTCCGACTGGCTGAGCATCCGGGCGATGAGCAGCAGGGCCGAGGCCGGGGTGGCGGCGGTTTGACGAACCTGCAAGGGGTGGAGCAAGAAATCCTTGCGCAGCAGGGGCAGGCCGGAAACGGCCATGACCGGGAGATACTCCAGGCTACCCTGGAAATAGGTCTCCTCGGTGAGCACGGACAAGGCCGCTGCCCCGGCCCGGGCATACCCGGCGGCGGCCCGGTCCGGAGGCCAGTTCGCGTTGATCACTCCCCGACTGGGCGAGGCTCGTTTGTACTCCGCGATCACCGCGCCCGGTCCCCGCTCCAGCAAGGCTTTGGCCAGAGACGGACGAGGAGTGATAGACGGCTCGGGCAGGCGGCCCGCGGATTCCAGGGAGATCAGCTCCCGGATTTCAGCCTGCTTGGCCTGGCGAAAGCGCTCAAGCATGGAGCTACCCATGGAGTCCCCCATGGAGTACCCGGCCACTCACGCCCCGCTTCATCGCGGCCCGGGCCAAATCCGCGCATTCCACCAGGGTCTTGCCTTCTTCCAGCAGAAAGAGGCAGGCCGCCAGATTCAAGGCCGCCATCTGGACCATGGCCTCCGGGCCGCCGCCGCCAAGAATTTCCCGCAGCACGCCCACGGCATGGTCCTTGTCCCGGACCGCCACGTCCTCCGGCGCGTGGCGGTCGAAACCCAGCCGTTCCGGATTGATGGCCGTTTTTTCCATGATCCCGTCCTTGACCAGATAGCAGCGGGCCGGGCCAAAGGTGGTCAGCTCGTCGAACCCGCCGGCCCCGTGGACTACCAGGGCTCGCTCCACCCCGGTGAGCAGCAGGGCCTCGCCCATGGTGAACAGGGCCTGCGGGTCGCCCACGCCGATGAGCTGATGGGTGGGTCGGGCCGGATTAAGCAGCGGTCCCATCAGATTGAACAGGGTCCGGATGCCCAGATCCCGGCGCACGGGCATGATATGCTTAAAGGCCGGATGATAGGCCGGGGCGAAGAGAAAAACGAATTTGCCGGCGGCCAGCCGCCCGGCCACGTCCTCGGGGTTCGTCTCCAGGGGCACGCCCAGGGCTTCCAGCACGTCGGCGCTGCCGCAGGAAGAGGACACGGCCCGGTTGCCGTGCTTGACCACCTGATAGCCTAACTCGGCCAAAAAAAGGGCCACGGCCGTGGAGCAGTTGAAGCTGTGGGCATTGTCCCCCCCGGTGCCGCAGGTGTCGATGCGCGGCCCGGAAAGCCCGGGAATCTGACGGGCATGGGCCAGTCCGGCCCGCACCCCGGCGGCCAAATCCGTGGAGTCCTCGCCCTTGGCCCGCAAGCCCATCAGGAAGGCTCCGGCCTGGGCCTGGCTCAACTCGCCCAGAAGCAGGGCGTTGAACACCTGGTCCGCCTGCACGTCGGTCAGCGGCTGCCTGCGGGCCAGTTGTTCAAGGATGTCGCTGATACGCGTGGTCATTGGCTCTTTCCTCCCGGCTCAGCGGTTAAGGCGTGCATCTTCAGAAAATTCTCCAAAAGTTTTGGGCCGTCCGGAGTCAGAATGGACTCCGGATGAAACTGCACCCCGGCCCAGGGCCGGTCCGTGAAGCGCAGCCCCATGACCTCGTCTTCGCCATCGCCATCGTCCTTACCATCTTCCGTCCAGGCCGTGCGCTCCAGCAGCTTCGGCGCTTCCTCCACCCGGACCAGCAGGGAATGATAACGCCCGCACTCCATGGGCTGGGGCAGCCCGGCAAACAAGCCTTCGCCAGTATGCCGGACCGGAGATGTCTTGCCGTGCATGATTCGCTGGCCCACCACCACCGAGGCCCCGGCATGATGTCCCAAAATCTGATGTCCCAGACAAATACCCAACACCGGCACGGTAGTGGGCAGCAGCTTCAGGAACTCCAGGCACTTCCCGGCCAGCTCCGGTCGGCTCGGCCCCGGAGAAATGACCACGGCCTCCAACTCCGGACTGCTCGCCAGGCCCGGCAACTCCGGCTGGTCGTTGCGGACCACGTGGGGGAAACGGCCCAGAACCTGAAAGGCCTGGACCAGATTGAAGGTGAACGAGTCGTAGTTATCGATAAGTAAAAACATCGCTTCCTCCCTGACGGCTGAAGGCTTCAAAAAGCACTCGGGCCTTATTGTGACATTCCTGCCATTCCTTGTGTGGATCAGAGTCGTGAACGATCCCGGCCCCAGCCTGGAAATGGACCTGGCCGTCTCGCACCCAGAGGCTGCGGATGGTGATCCCCGTATCCAGATTAACCGCATCCCGGTCCGGACCCTCCGCCGGGTTCAGGCCCAGCCAGCCCACGGCCCCGGCATAGGGCCCGCGCGGCAGCCCCTCCTCTTCGGCGATGATCTCCATGGCCCGGATCTTGGGCGCGCCGCTGACCGTCCCGGCAGGGAAGGTAGCCCGAAGCACGTCCAGGGCGTCCTTGCCCTGGGCCAGTTGGGCCTGGACATAGGAGGTCATGTGCATCACGTGGGAGAAGCGCTCCACCTGCATGTACTTTTCCACCGTGACGCTGCCCGGCGCGGCAATCCGGCCCAAATCGTTGCGGCCCAGATCCACGAGCATCACATGTTCGGCCCGTTCCTTGGGATCGGCCAACAACTCCTCGGCCAGCTCCCGGTCCTGGGTTTCGGTCTCGCCCCGTAACCGGGTTCCGGCGATGGGTCGGGACTGAAGCAGACCGCCCTGGCAGCGGACCAGCAACTCCGGGGAAGAGCCCAGCAGGGTCAGCCGGGGCAGGCGCATGAAGAACATGTACGGCGAGGGGTTGATCTGGCGCAAGCGACGGTAAAGGACAAAGGGCTCGCCGGAAAAGGGGGCCTCGAACCGGGTGGACATCACGGTCTGGATCACCTCGCCGGTGCGGATCAGCTCCTTGGTCCGCCGGACCCGCTCCATGAACTCCTCGGCCTCGGGGATATGCCGCACTTGGCCCATCACCGGCGGCTCGTCCGGAGCGCTCTGCTGCAGCTCGTCTACTCCGGACCGGTCCGGGTCCAGGCTGAGCACGCAGCAGCGATGATGCAGATGGTCGAACAGAGCCACCCGCCCGGGTAGAACCAGACAGGCATCGGCCTGGCTCGGAGGAAGCTGCTCGGCCAACTTGGGCTCGAACAGCCCGGCCATGCCGTAGCCGAAATAGCCGTAGAGCCCCCGGGCCAGGGCCGGCAACCCGGCGAACTCGTCATGGGGCGTGATCCGCACGGTGGAAAGGATTTCACGCAACGCCGGAATGAACTCCTCTCCGTCGAGCTTTTCCAGACTTTTCAGGCGGGCATCCTGGGCCTGGACGTCCATCCGCCCGTCCCGGCAACTCAGCCGCAGCCGGAAGTCCCAGGCGATCAGACTATAGCGGCCCAGCCGCCCGTCCACCTCCGCGCTCTCCAGCAAAATCCCCTGCCGCTTCCCCACCAGCCCAAGAAACAGGCTGATAGGCGTCTGCACGTCCGCTGCCAGCCACTGGCCGGTCTGGGACAAGTCGATTGACATGATGGCTCCTTTGAAGTGTTTGAGTTCTTGGTTTACGAAAAAAGCCGCCCTCCCCTGGGGGAGAAGCGGCTTTCTTATCTTCAGTACACTCTGGATGCACCTGGACTCACGGGCCGGTCTCCCCCCCTTGCTTCGAGCTTCGCCACCACCAGCCTGCCCGCTGGGCCAGGACGTCCATGTCCCCGCCAGCGGCGAGGTTGAGGTGGGAGCGGAACAGCCGGACCGCGTCCTGGCTGTAGGGGTTGGCCTCGAACAAATCCGCGAACAGGGCTGCGTCTTCGGTGAGCATCTTGCGGGCTGCGTCCAGGCGGCGGCGGAAGGACGGGGTCAGGAAGTCGCGGATTTCCTCGTCCCCGGCCAGGGCGGCCAGATAGGCGCAGGTGGTCACGAAATTCAGCCCCTGAACCGCGGCCATGGCCCGATCGTGGGTTTCCGCTGTGGTCGGGAAAGGGATGAAGCCCAGTTGCTCCATGAGGACGGACACGGCTCGGGCCGCGGACTCGTCCCGGCCGGGGGTCACGGCTACCCGGGGATCGTCGCCGGGCTCCTGGCCGAACAAGGGGTGCGTGCCCACCACCGGGCCGGGATGATGGCGGAGCATCAGGCCCAGAGGTTGGACCTTCACGGAGCAGACGTCCATCAGGATGGTCTCCGGAGAGCAGTGCGGGCAACATTTCTTCAGGACGTCCTCCATGGCCGGGGCAGGAACCGCCAGGAGCAGCAGGTCCTGGCCGGGCAGCACCTCGACCAACCGGGCTTGCTCCAAGGGCTGATCCAGCCCGATCACCGCGATCCCTGCGGCGTCCAGGCGGGAGACGAACAGACCGCCCATCCGTCCGCGAGAACCGATTACGCAGCACCGGGAAATCGTCCCGGCCTGATTTTGCGCGCCCGTCGTGCTCACGCCGCTGCCCGTCCCGCGCCGGCAAGGCCGGCTTTCAGCTCATCCCACCGCGTCCAGAACTCCGGAAAGGACTTGGCCACGCAGCCGGGTTGATCCAGGTCCACGCCGACGCCGCCCAGTTCCAGCAGGGACAGACTCATGGCCAGGCGATGGTCCGCGTAGGTCTTGAAGGCAAGGCGTTTGCCAACGGGAAGCGGAGCCGGTTCGATCCGCAGCCCGTCCTCCAAGGCGGTGGTCCCGGCTCCGATTCGGGCCAGCTCCGTGACCACCGCGTCCAGGCGGTCGCTTTCCTTGATCCGCAAATGGGCCACGTTGCGAATCGTGGTCGCCCCCTTGGCCTGGGCCGCCACCGCGCCCACCGTGGGCACCAGGTCCGGGCAGGCACCCATGTCCAGGTCCACGCCACGCAGCTCGCCGCCGACCACGGTCACTTGATCTTGATCCCAAGACACCACGGCCCCCATCCGGGCCAGGATGTCCACGATGGCCCGGTCGCCCTGAAGAGACTCGGGATTCAGGCCGCGCAGCCCCACCGGAACGGCGCTCAGGGCCCCGGCGGCCAGGAAATAGGAGGCGTTGCTCCAGTCCCCCTCCACGGCCATGTCCCTGGCCTGGTACGCGCCGGGCTGAACCCGGATGCGCAACCGGCCCGGAGCAATCTCGCCGGGCTCGCGCCAGTCCACGTCCATCCAGTGCTCATGGTGCAGTGTCTGCACCTGGAAAGTCACACCGAATCGCTCCATGATGTCCAGGGTCAGACCGACATATGGCCAGGAAACCACCTTGCTCCCGCCCACCAAAATGGTCATGACCGCACGGGCCAAGGGCGCCGCCAGGAGCAGACCGGAAAGGTACTGGCTGGATTCGTCCAGGTCGATGGTCACCTCGCCTCCGGGCAGTCCGGTGGCATGCAGGAGCAAAGGTGGGCAGCCCGGCTGCTCCTGATATTCCACCTCGATCCCCTGGGAAATCAAAGCCGTGACCAGGCTGGCGATGGGCCGACTGTGCATCTTTCCCCGGCCCTGGATCCGAAATGACCCATGCCCGGCGGCCAGTACCGCGGTCAGCAACCGACAGGTGGTCCCGGACTCGCCCACGTCCATGACCAGCGGCTCCTGGTCGTCCTGGCGCTGTCGGCCCAGCGGGCCGCGCGGCATGCCCGAAACCGCGTACTTGCCGGGGTCGCCGCGCTCAATCAGGGCCGAAGCCCGGGCCAAAATATCCCGGGTCCGCTCCAGATCCTCGCTTTCCAGAACATTGCTCAAATGGGACTGACCAGGGGCCAAAGCCGCGGCGATCAGGGCACGGTGGGAGAGGGACTTGGAGGCCGGGGCCTGGAGGATGACGGGGGTCGGCATAGATTGTTCCTGAAAAAGATTGAGAAGTGAAAAGCTCACCCTTCACTGACGTCCAGATACGGCCCGGACGGGTAGCTGCCGAGGATGCGCAGGGTGTGGCAGTTGTCGCGCAGGTCGGCCAGGACCTGTTGGTACTCCTGGCGACTGACGTCGCATTCCAGATCCACGAAAAAGACGTATTTCCATTTTTCGCCGCGAAAGGGCCGGGATTCGAGCTTTTTCATGTTGATGCCTTCGCGGGCCAGCAAATTCAGGACCGCGGCCAGGGCGCCGGGCTTGTCCGGCAGGGTGAACAGGATGGACGTCTTGTCTTGGTTTCCGGCGCCCGCGGGAAGGGAGCCGATGACCAAAAAACGGGTCCAGTTGTCAGGCTGGTCCTCGATCCGCCGGGCCAAGGCGGTCAGGCCGAGCATTCGGCCCATGCGGACGTGGCCGATGGCCGCGCTGTTCGGCTCCTCCAACACCCGGCGACCGGCGGCGGCCGTGCTTTCCGCGGGCACGATCCGGGCCGTGGGCAGGTGGGAACGCAGCCAAGTCGAGCACTGCTCCAGGGCCTGGGGATGGGAGTAAACCGTGTTCACGTCGGCCAGTTGGCTGGCCGTGGAGAGCAGGGCGTGGCTGATCTTGCAATAGATTTCCGCCTGGACGTGGACCTCGAATTGCAGGAACAGGTCCAGGCTCTGGCCCACGGTGCCTTGCAGGGAATTTTCCAGGGGAATCACCCCCAGCTCGGCCTCCCGGGCCACCACGGCCTGAAAAACCTCGTGCAGGGTCGGTTTGGGCTGGAATTCCGCGCTGTGACCCAGGTATTCCACCCCGGCGAAGTAGGAAAAGGTGCCTTCCGGGCCGAGATAGACGATGGTCTGAGGCCGCTGCAGCCGCCGGGAAGAAGAAAGAATTTCCCGGTAGATGTTGCGCAGATGCTCTTCCGGGAGCGGGCCGGGGTTGGCCGTGGCCAGGCTGGTCAGCAGTTCCTTTTCCCGGAACGGTTTGAAAATGATGTCCCGTGAATCGCGCTTGATCCGCCCCACTTCGAGGCTCAGTGCGGCCCGGCGGTTGAGGGTGGCCAAGAGTTCCTGGTCAATGGCATCAATGCCGTGGCGTAGCTCGGCCATTCGAGCCTGGGCTTCGGGCGACAGTTCGGACGGGTCGGAATGGTTCGGGCTCATGCTTCGCTGATCTCCTCGCTGATGGCCATGCCGAAATGGCGGCCAGCCACGTCCAGGCGGCAGAGAATTTCATCGCCTGGAGCCAGGGCCACCACGCTTACAGGAGACCCGTCGGGGCGGACGAGGCGGATGGTCTCCGCGTTCTGCAGAAAGATCGTGCCGGTCCTGTCCCCGCAGGTCGCGGAAATCAGGATCAAAGGCCGGATCTCCACCTTGGCGCGGCCGACCACGGCCAATGATGTTTGGCCCTGATTCTGCCCTTGGCCGTCGACGATCAGCACTTCCCGTCCGGAGGCGACTTCCCCCAAATAAGCGGTCCGGTTTCGCGGCAGCAGGGTGTAGGCATGCACGGCACCGGCGTTGATCCGGAAGGGCCGGGCCGCGACATACGGATTTTCCTCGGTCTCGGCATGCACCAGAAAGGTAAAGGCGCTGGAATTGCCCACCAGCATGCCCTGGCCGGTGCGCAGCAGGGAACAGGTGTCCACGCAGACCCGATGCCCCAGCCCCACGGGGGTGATGGCGTCGACGCGGGCCGTGCTCAACTCCAGGCGGCCCTCGGAGAGCTTCAGGGCGGCCACGATGGCCTTCAGGTCATGTATGGCCTCGGGCACGACCACCACGAAATCCACCCCCCGCTCCAGAATGCCGGCGGCCAGCCGGGCCTGATCCAGGGAGGCCACCTCCACGCCCAGGCCTTCGCCCTGGGCCAGGATGTTCTCCACGGGAATGATCTCCCAGCCCAGGCGCAGCAGCACCTTGCCCTGGGAGCGCATGCATCGCGTCGCGGCTTCCTCGTCGGCCTTGCTCTCCAGCCGGATCGCATCCACCTCGTCCTCGGCGAAAACCACGACCCGGCCCAGGGCCTTAATCTCATCAACCTTGCCCGCCGGGGCGATCAGGGCGTCCACCCCGGATTCCAGGGCCAGGGTCACGGTGGCTTTGTCAAAGGGTACGGCCTTGAACCAAACTTGGATCATGATGCTCTCCTACTGTAACAGTTCCATGGCCTGGGCCACTTCCCAGTCGTCGTGGACGATGCCGTGCAGGGCCTGGACCAGCCGGGCCGGCTGGGCGGCCTGAAAGATGTTGCGGCCGATGGACAAGCCCGCGCCGCCGGCTTGCAAACTGTCGTAGACCATGCGCACCAGGTCCTCGCTGCTGTCCAGCTTCGGCCCGCCGGCAATGACCACCGGCACGCAGCAGCCGTCCACAACCCTCCGGAAGGACTCCACGCTGCCGGTGTACGGCACCTTGACCACGTCCGCGCCCAGTTCCACGCCAACCCTGGCGCACTGGGCCACCACGTCCGGATCGTATTCGTTGCCGACTTTCGGCCCCCGGGCGTAGACCATGGCCAGCACCGGCATGCCCCAGTCCATGGCCTTGGTGGTCACTTGGCCCATCTGCTCCAGCATGTCACGCTCGGTTTCGTCGCCCAGGTTGACGTGCAGGCTGACCGCGTCCGCGCCCAGCTTGATGGCGTCCTCCACCGTACCCACCAGGGTCTTGGCGTTGGGAAAGGGCGACAGGGACGTGCTGGCCGAGAGATGCACGATCAATCCGATGTCCGCCCCCTTGCCCCGGTGTGAGCAGCGCACCAACCCCTTGTGCAGGATGATGGCGTTGGCTCCGCCCTCGGCCACCCCGTTGATGGCATCGCGCATGTCCACCAGCCCGTCGATGGGCCCCACGCTGACCCCATGGTCCATGGGCACGACGATGGTCCGGCCCGTGTTGCGGTTGAAAATCCGTTCCAGACGGACGGCTTTGCCCAAGTGCATGTTCTGCATGACCTTTCCCCTCCCCCGGCATTGTCGCCTGGTGTTGTCCCTGGGGGTCGCTTCCGCCGATTCAGCCATAAAAAAAGGGCCGCCGGCGGTTTGCCTGCGGCCCTTTGAGAGCGGTTTTGATAGAGTTTCCTGCTATTTCGGATACACCGCTTCCCTCTGACCACAGGCCAAACCACGCCAAAAATAAAAAAAACCAAAATAAAAGTTCGTGGTGAGGAAGGTGGTGGAGGAATGCATGGAGAAGGTCAATAGTGAATACCGCTGGAATGTGTCAAGCGTTTTTTGCATATTTCTTTTTGGAATGATTCAGAACAGATTGGCGCTCGATGGCCGATAGGCACCTTGAGAAACCGTTTCCTGGTTCAAACCCGCACCAAAGTCCCTGGACTCATGCCCGTCAACACCACAACGAAGAACGCCGCACCATGAACATTTTCACCCTCACGTCGCCGACCTCCCCTGCCCCCGGCTCAGCACCTCCAGCCAGCTCTCGGCCTGCCTGCGCTGCTCGGGGATTTCCCGGGCCAGGACAAAGGCGTCGCGAGCTTCTTCCATTCGGCCCTCGTGATACGCGGCCATGCCCAGCAGCAACAGGGCTTCGGCCCGGGTGCGTTCGCATCGGCCCGGGGTCGCCAGCTCCAGGTGCTCCCTGGCCCCGCTCCAGTCCTCCACCTGCATCAGCAAGCGGCCTGCCCGTAAATGGGTTTTGCAGTCCCCGCCGTTACGCGCTTTTTGTCCCAGGGCGCAGGCCGCGCGGCGCGTCTCACGGGCTTGCAGCCAGGCATTGGCCAGCAGTTCCTGGTGCTCCGCGGTGACCGCGACGCGACCGTTCTCTATCCCCTCCTCCAGGAGGTGCGCGGCTTTGCGGGGCGCTCCGGCCTGAACATACATCCGTGCCAGCCGGACGATGTCCTCGGAAGTCTGAAACAACCCCTTATGGTATGCGGCGGAAAGCACGGCGGCGGCCTGACGCTGATCGTCCAGCCGCAGGTACACGCCGGCCAGTTGCAGCCAGTACCTGCCGTCCTCGGGATTTCGGGTGATCAGCCGCGGCAACCAGCGCGTCAGTTTTTCGTATTGTTCATCGTGGTGCAAGGCGGCCACGAGCATTTCCAGCCAGGCGTTCTCGGGCGTGGTCGTCTCGCGGATGGCGGCTTCCAGGTGCATGACCGCCGCCTGGTGGCGTTCCGAACCGAAATAGATCCAGGCCACCCTTGCCCGTTGCTCCGGGGAAAGAGAACCGGCCTGCTCCATCCAGGCTTCGATGCGCTTGACGGCCTCGGCTGGACGGCTGGCCTGTACCAGCAATTGGGCGGAATTGTACAAAACCTGCTGTCGCAATGGGGCATCCAGGCCGTCACCGGCCAAAACCCGGTCAAAGGCTTCCAGGGCTCGGTCATGGCGACCGGTTTCATGAAACAGATAGCCGAGCATCTGCCAGGCCAGGGCCTGGGCGTAGGGTTCATGGGCCTCTTCCCGAACGAATTTCTCCAGGAGCGATTCCGCTTCCGTCCATTTTGAGTGGTGCAGCAGTTCCTGGGCCGCGGTGAGCTTTTGGTGCGCGGCATGGGAAACCGTGGGACGGTCCTCCGAAGCAGGAGCGATGGAAACCGTCATGGAGACCGAAAGGAACATCCCCAGGCTCAACCCGGCGGAAACAAGAAACCAACGCAAGGATGAACGAAGCGATTGGGTCAAGTGATTCATGATCACCCCTCCAAGCTGAATTTGATGACAATGGTGGCCAGGGCCGGGACGGGCTCGCCGTCCCGGATCTGAGGCTGGAACCGCCAGCGGCTCAGGACGCGCACGGCCTCCTGGTCGAAGATTCCCCGCCGGGGTCCGGCTTCCACCACGGTGACGTCGCTGACCGTGCCGTCGGGGTTGACGATGAATTCCAGGCGTACCCAGCCGGAAATGCCGTCCAGTTGCGCCCGCCTGGGATAGCGCGGCGGGATCTGACTGACCGGAGTCAGGGACTGGGTATAGCGGACCGGGCCCTCCGGCTCGGCTGGAGGTGCGGACAAAGGCAGTCCGGCCAGGGCCAAGTCCGCGGAAATATCCGGTAGGGGCAGGTCAAGAGCCGGAGCTTCCAAAGACCGCTTTTGGGGCGCGGCCAGGGCTTCCATCCGCGGCAGGGGTTGGATTTTCTCCGGCGGGGTGGGCTGTTCCCGCTCACGCCTGCGCACGACTTGTTCCTGGTCGTCCATGCGGATGAATCGCGGCATCGGAACACGTTGTCGATCCTCCACCCCGGCCTCGCCGCGGCTGACAAGAACGTTCATCAGCACGAACAGTCCCAGTGCCGCCAGAATTCCGCAACCCAGGGAAAGGCCGTAACGCGCCGCGGCATTCATGGCCGACTCGCCGCCACCGCCACGTCGCGCACCCCGGCCAAACGGACCTGGTCAATGACCTGGACCAGGATCCCGGTGCGGGAGGCCTCGTCGGCCTGGACAACCACGGCCCCCTCGGGGTTCTCGGCGCGCAACCGCTCCACGTTGGCCCGCACGGCCCGCACATCCACCTGTCGGCCATCGATCCACACCGCGCCGGATTCGGACACCGCGATCATAATGTTCCCGCGCTCCTGGCGCTCCGCGCTGGCCGCTGTGGGGCGGTTCACCTCGATGCCCGCCTCCTTGACGAAGGACGTGGTCACGATGAAAAAGATGAGCATAATGAACACCACGTCCATCATCGAGGTCATGTCGATCTGGGCGCTGTCTTGTTCGTCGTATCGTCGTCTGCGTCGCATGGGATTGAGTTCCGGTGTAGGGGCGCACCTGTGTGTGCGCCCATTGCTGAAAACGAGATATACAGGGCGCACACACAGGTGCGCCCCTATGGCTCTATCCTCCGCCCTCTTCCTTCCGCCCTTCCGCTTCCAACAAGTCCCTGAGCAGCACGTCCGCGGCCTGTCGGGCCTTGGATCGGCCGCCGCGCTGCAGGCGGATGCTGAACACGAAGCCGGACAGGGCCACCACCAGCCCGGCCATGGTCGGGATGGTGGCCATGGACACGCCCGCGGCCATGGCCCGTGGGTTGCCCGTGCCGCTGAAGCCGATGGTGTCGAAGACCAGGATCATTCCGGTGACCGTGCCCAACAGACCCAACAGCGGACACACCGCGATCATGGTCCGGATGAGAAACAGAGAGCGGGTCAGGCTCTGGCGCAGTTCGGACACGTCCTTTTCCAGGATCTTTCGAGCCAGCCGACGGTCCGTGCCTGGGGCATGACGACGCTTGGCGCGGACCGAGGTCAGTTCCCCGGGAAAAACCCGCCAATGGTGCCAGTAGCGTTCGATGATCAGGGTCCAGAGAACGATGGCCACGCCGAGGATGGCCCACAGCACCGGCCCGCCGGCGTCAAGAAAACGTTGCAAGTTGAGAAACTGTTCGATCATGGGTTGTTCCGTGAACGGGTACGTGAACGGGAACGAGAAGAGCTGCTTCGTGCACGTTCACGTACCTAAAAAGGCTTATTTCTCCCTCATTCGCTGGATATGCTCGGCCAGCAACCCGGCGCCCTGCTCCTCCATGATGGTCGTCAACTGGCGGCTTTTGGCCGCGGCAACGCTGTGCAGCAGCAACAGGGGAATGGCAATGGAAAGCCCCAGGGCCGTGGTTACCAGGGCCTGCGAGATGCCTCCGGCCATGAGCTGGGGGTCGCCGGTGCCGAACAGGGTGATGGCCTGGAATGTCTCGATCATGCCCACCACCGTGCCCAGAAGGCCCAGCAGCGGGGCCACCGCGGCCAGGATCTTGATGGTCGTCAGGCCCCGTTCCAGGCGGGGGACTTCCTTGAGCACGGCCTCGTCCAGGCGGATTTCCAGGGTCTCGGAATCCGAGAGACTGTTGGCCTGGGCAAGGAGCATGATTCGGCCCAGGGGATTGTCAGGCAGCCCCTGGAGGCTGCGCAATTGCCGGCGGATCCGGCGTCCGATCACCGTAAGCATGGTAAAACGGACCACGAAGACGATCACGCCCACCAACCCCAAAACCAGGATGATCATGCCGATCTCCCGGCCCTGCTTGATTCGTTCGGTCAGTGTCGGGGACTGGACCAAGTGGGTCAGGATCGCGCCCCTTGAGGGGTCCAGCGCGAAAAAGGTTGTTTGCCCGGGCAAGGCCTGTTCCAGGTCCCTTGCCAGGCGCAGATACCGACCTTGGGGCTGGCGCGGCAGTTCCAGAAACTGGTTGCGGCCCTGAACGTGGGATAGGTACGCTCCCTCGGAAACCGCGCTGAAGGGGCCCACGCGCAAAACCTCCCGTTGCCGCGCGCTTCCGTCCGGCAGCACCACCTCGCTCATGAACCGGTCCGTCCGGCTTGAGCCGACCATTTCTTCCAGGAGTATCAGCCAGAACCGCTCCAGTTCCTCCATGCCTGGCAGGCCGCGGCTGTTGCCCAATGCATGAAGAAAATCCAAGGCCTCGGGCTTGTCGGCCATGGCCAGTGAACCCAGGAACTGGGCGTGGAAATCCCCGGCGCTTTGCCGCACCACGCCGAACATCTCGCCCAGACCGCCCTGCTGCTCGCGCAACACGGCTTCCAATTCCGCGAGCACGGCCTCGTTGGCGTCGTATTTCGCAAGCAGACGCTCCTGCCTGTCCCGCTCGCCGCGCACCAGGGCCCGGGCTTCCTGAGTCCGCTCACGGGCCGCGTCCAGATCGGCCATGAATTCCAGCTCCCGCTCCCGGTCCTTGCGCTGTTCCTCCGCGGCCCGCTGGCGGGCCTGTTCCAGAAATGCGTCCAGTCCCGTCGAAGCCTGAGCCGAAACGCAGCAAACGATCAGAAAGAATGCCAGAACAAGACTTCTCACGGCTGGTCCTCCCGCAATGCTTCCGGGTGAGGAAACGGGGAGACGGATGGCGCCTCAGACACCGTCACCGGGACCACGATCAGTTCGGGAGCGGCCTGCCGGGCCGCGATGCGCAGCCCCTGGCGCAGGGACTGGTTGTGGCGATTCTCCAATACCGTCCAGGCTTGTTCGCCGACCTCCCAGAAGCCGCTCTCCGTCCTGTCCAGGGTCTGGTAGGCCAGCACCAACCGCCCGATGCGCAAAAACTCCACGCTGCGATCCGGGCCGTCGCCGTCGCGCAACTCGCCCTGATAGGCTTCAATGGTCCGGCCGTAGTCGGCCTCGACCTGGTAGGCCTGCATGATCTGGCGGAACTTTTCCGGGATGTCCACATCGGCCCGGCGCATCAGGGCCCGCAAGCCCTCCACCCGGGCCGCGCGCTCCTCATTCAGAAAAGGCAGATCCGCGACGGTGAATTCCTCCAGAGCGTCCAGCATCCGCAGCATCAACGGCACGATCTCCCGCTGGGTGACCAGGATGTCCTCGATCTGCCGCTCCAGGGAAGCCTGCTCCGCCTTTTGGGACAGCGTCATCTGCTCCAGGTTGTCGTTGTACACGGCCAGATTGTCATACTCGCGACGCAGCTCCCGATACTCCTGCAACAGTTGCATGGTCTCGTCGGACATGGCGTCGATCTTCATCTGGGACGCTTGGCTATGGCGCAAGATCCCCTCTTCCGCTTCGATTGCCCGAGTCACCTGGTCGGACCCGAAAACCAAGGACGACCAGACGATAAACAGAAAGGGTATGCCCCACGTGGCGATTCGACACGTTCTCCCCCAGCCGGTTCGCCTGGCGGATGCGGACACTTGTTCGAAATGAACTGACAACACGCGTATTCTCCTCATGAATGAAGTCAAAAAAAAGTACCTATAAAGCCGAAAGCCAAAGGCCCGGCATGCCCGACACTGTCGAAGTGATGAACCGACACAAGGGATAAAGGAAGTCATAATCGCAAAGAGACGATGATTCTGTTCATAAGGAAGAAACCTTCAGGGAGTAGGCTGATTTCGATTCACCGCTTTCGTCACTGTGCTTTTATACCGTGATTGGATAGATGGCAGTCAAAATAGTGGCTCAGACATCCTGCTTGTCTGCTCGGGTAGGATGCTTGAGCCACACGCTTCACAAACGGCAATTCAGATACAGCCAACTCCCCGACTAACAAACTATGACAAATCATGTCAACGAACATGAAAACCATACTCAAAAACTCCGCTTTAAAAACTTCACACGCCCTTCATTGCCGTTGATCCGAAAACGCTCTGTCCCCAGGCACACGCTCCTCTCCAAAGGCCTTGAACCACCTCAGCAGGACCGGGGTCATGAAAAAGTCCGCCGCCAGGGCCGCCAAGATGCCCACGGCCACCAGGAAGCCCATGTTCACGAAGACATTGGCCGCGGATGTCAGATAGGCCGAGAACGTCAGGATCAGGACCAGGGAGGTCAGCAGCAGGGTCACGCCCACGGTGGCGAACACCCGGCGGGTGCTTTCCGGGTAGCTGCCGGTGCGTTCGAACTCCAGCTGGCTGTGATTGGTGAAGTGAATGGTGTCGTCCACGGCCAGTCCCAGCAGCATGGGAATCACGGTCACGGTCATCATGTCCAGGGGGATGCCCGCGAAGCCCATTACCCCGCCCACGGCCAGGACCGGCGCGAGGTTCGGGACCATGGCGATCAACCCGGTCTTCAGGCTGCCGAAGACCACGGCCATCAGCGCGGCGATAACTACCAGGGCGATGAACAGGGACTGGATCTGGCCCCAGGTCACGTACTCCATCATCACGGTAAACTGGGAGATGGAACCAATCAGCAGGATATTTGCGTCGGGAAACAGTTCCCCGCCAAGTTCCTCGATCCGGCGCAGCTCTCTGGCCGCCTGGCCGGAATTGTAGTCGTCCACCTCCACCATCAGCCGCAGCCGCTGGTAGTCGTAATCCACCCATTTTTCAGCCTCGGCCCCGCCGGCGTTTTCGTACAGCAAGAGCAGTTGGGCGATCATGTCCCGCTCTTCCGGAATTCCGTAATAATCCGGATCCCCGGCATTGAGCACCTGGTTCATGTCCTTGACGATGTCCAACAGTGAACTGACCTTCTTGGTCAGGCGGAAGGATTGGATCTCGCCCACCAATTGGTCGAACTTGCGCAGGTTCTCCGGTTCCTTGGCCGCGCCCGGACGGTCGAATTCCAGGGCAACGCCGTAGGAGTACATAGAACCGACCGGCGTCTTCCCGACATAGTCGAGGCGCTCCACGTAGGGAATGCCCACGCCCATGGTCCGCCGGACGTCGAATGAGACTTCAAGCCGGGCCAGGCCGACCAGGCAGACCACCGCGACCAGGGCAAACGCGACAACGGAGAACAGTGGACAGGAGAGTACCCGTGCGCCCAGATACTCCATGAGCCGCTCCAGGGGGCGCAGTCCGCGGCCGCGCCCCCCGGCCGCCCCGGGAGCGACATCCTTGCCGAAGCTCAGCAAGGATGGCAGCAACACGATGACCAGGACATAGGTCACGGCCACCAGGCAGGCCGCGGTCAACCCCACCCAGCGGATGGGCCGCATCGGGATGAACACGAACGAAAGCAGCGCGGCAATGGTGGTCAGGGCGCTGAACAGCAGGGGCCATCCGACTTCTTCCACGGCGTGGACCAAAGAGTGGCGCCGCTTGCCGGTGCGCAGAAACTCGCGCTTGAAGAAATTGAAGAGGTGGATGGAGTAGCCGATGGCTAAGGCCAGACACAAAAAGATCGGCAGAAAGATCATGGACGGGTCGTTGCTGATGCCCAGGTAGCCCTGAGTCCCGAAAACAATGACCATCCCGCTGACCGCGGCGATCAGCGGGAAAACCACGCCGCGCACGCTGCGCAGGGATACGGCCAGAACGGTTACGGTCAGCAGCAGGGAGATGCCCAGCAGCCGCGGGGTTTCCCGTGAAAAAAACTCCCGCTTTTCCACGTCCACCACGGGCAGGCCGGTGGTTTTGGGGTTCAGGGCGCGATACTTGTCCTGGGCCGCGATTTCGTTGACCATCCGGCCCACCGTGAGGTTCGGACTTTCCCCGCCATTTCCCTCCCAGGCGTCGGGGAGCGTCTTCATGCGCAGCATGACCCAGGTATGCCGACCGTCCTCGGAGACGATCCGATCGCGCATGGCCGGCTTGGCCAGGGCCAATGCCCTGATCCGGGCCAGTTCCTCCGAGGATGTCGGAACGACTTCGGGCACGAGGTCGATGATCTCCATGCCTTGGTCCGTGCCCAGCATGAATTCAAAGTCCGTCAGGGAGAGCACGTCGTCGGCATAGGGCACCCGTTCCATCAACTCCCGGCCCAGCTCCCGGATTCCGGCCAGGATGTCCGGCGCGAACACGTCCTCCGCTTCCACCAGGACCGCGCAGAACTCGTCATTGCCGAAGATCTCCTCGAACCGCTCCTTGGTCTGCAACAGGACGTCGTCTTCCAAAAACCAGTTCTCCTGGGAAACATCGGACTCCAGCAGCCGCAGGCCGCCGACAGCGACGGCCATGGCGGCCAGGAAGATGAGGATGTTCAGCCACCGCAGCCGCAGCACGACTTCCCCGATGCTCCGAAAGCGGGCGTTGATCTTCTGAATGTTCAGCATGAAGCGGACTCTCCGTTGGTTCCGTCGAAATTAGAAACTATACTTGACCTTGACCCAGACCTGGGTGTTGTCCCGGTACCCGCCGTACGACCCGGCCCGATCGCCGCCGAAAACATCCGCGCCCACGGAAAGGGTCAGTGCGTCGGTCACCGCGTATTCCGCCTTGATCCGGTCGAAGAAATCCCCATGGTCCAGGTCGTAATACAGCATGTTGGACAGGGTCAGGGTCTGACGGAGCAGCTTTTTGGAAACGTGCAGCGTGGCCAGGTAGGAATTGGCCTGTTGCAGCAAGCGCCCTTCATGAGCGAACATATGCTCGCCGACCAGTTGGGCCGTGACCATCCAGTCGTTGCCCGGAGTCCAGTCCGCTCCGGCCAGCCATTTGAGGGCATTCTTCCGGGCCGGGTTCTCGAACAGGGAGGCCGGTTCGAAGTACCGCCCCCGGAAATAGGCGGCCTCGCCCCTGAACACGAAATCCGACCAGGGCCGCGAGCATTCCAGACCGAAAACGGTCAGCCTGTGGTGCCTGGGCTCAAGGGCGACATGCATGCCGTCCTCGTCATCCAGCACGTCGCGGTGCATGGCCGGGTGGTCGTCCCAGGTATGAAAGATCGACGCCGCCGCGTCCCAGCCGGGAAGATAGGCGGACAGCTTCAGGGCGATCTCGCTGTTTTCCAGGGTGGTGGCCGGTTCCCGCGGAGCGGCTGAGCTGACGCGGACGTTTTCCGGCACGACCCGCGCAACGGCCCACGGATTGTCTCCCGTGGGCAGGACCGCGGCCTTGAACACCGGAATCCAGATCAGTTCCGTATCGACCCATTTCCCCAGCAGTCTGAATTTGACCGCGTCCACGGGCATGCGGATCTCGTCCAGGTCGCGGGTCACGGACTCGGTGTAATCCGGCGGCGAGACGATGTCCGTGATCTGGACCCCGTCGGCCTTGCCCCAGATCACGATCTGGCGACCGGCTCGAACGTCCCACCCGTCGCCGTCATGCTCCAGCCAGGCCTCCCGTGCCTCGACCCCGGTCTCCGAGGACAACTTCCAGTTCTTCTCCGCGTCCGCGGAAACGAAACCGTACACCGGTCCCAGGTCCGCTCCCAGGTCCAGGCGCAGTCTTGCCCGCGAGGTCACGGCGTCATGGGGTTCGCGCAGCCGCATGGACTGAAGGGTTTCCAGAAATCCCGAAAGCTCCAGCCGTTCCGTCCAGGGCTGCTCCTCCCCGGCCGCTCCCCAATTAGCCGCCAGCAGGAACGCGATGCAGGTCACCACTGCCGCGGCCCGCCGCATGCCTGGCAGTCCGCCTGAAAGAGACATTTTCAACGGGCTGCTAGCGGATACGGCCGCGCTGAATGGTGGACACCTGAAACAGGTCATCGTCCAGGCCGGTGTCGTAGCGCACGGATTCCATGGTCATGACGGTCTTGTGTTCCCTGGAGACGTTGTCCATCTCGGAGTGGAACAAGGTCCAGAATCCTTCGTGCGGCCTGAGGTCCAAGGCCCTGTAGATTTTCACCAGACCGTCCTTGTCATAGTATTCGGCCTGGACGACCATGTGCGCGGACTTGCTCACCCAAAGCACCCGCCTCGTGTACAGGTCCCTCGGGTCCACGGGCACGGCCTCCACCTTCCAGCAGTCGTGCCCCATTGCCTGCTCCTCGCCCAGCAGCTCATGCACGTCCTTGTCCACGTTGCGCCGCCCCATGTCGTCGTAGGTGAAGTCCGTGCCCATGAAGTACTCGTTGCGCGACGAGCCGCTGATCCTGCGGACCTTTTTCAGGGCCGGCATGTACAGCCACTTGTCGTCCTCCCGGTCCAGCTCGTCGTATTCCCAGGACAGATACGCCGTTCCCCGGACGTCCGCCGGCTCCCGGAAGACCATCACCGACTTTCTGTCCCGCCCGTAATCCTTGGAAAAGCTCTCCACCTGCCGGACCCTCTGGCTGCCTCGCTTGTTGATCAGGGTCATGGTCAGGACGGACCGGCGGTCTTCGCCGTCCGGGCGTTCATCCACCAGAACCATGATTTCCCGGCCGCCGAGTTCCCGGGCCGATGCCGGGATGCCTGCCGTCAGTACAAGCAGTGCCGCTAAACACATCGTGATCAGTATTCTTGCTCTCATCCTCAATACCCGTGGTTGCGTGTTCAAAATTTCCAGCCCTTCAGCCGTTGCTGTTCATCCCAAAGATTTTTGTAGAGACCGCCCTGGTTCATCAGATCCTCGTGCCGTCCCTCCTGGACCACGCGCCCCTGATCGATGACGATGATCTTGTCCGCCCGGGTGATGGTGTTCAGGCGATGGGCGATGACCACCACGGTCCGGTCCCGGACCAGCTCGTCGATGGCGGCCTGGATGTGGACTTCGTTCTGGGGATCAAGGGCCGCGGTGGCCTCGTCCAGCAGGACGATGGGCGCGTTCTTGAGCAGGGCGCGGGCAATGGAGATGCGCTGTTTTTCCCCGCCGGAAAGCGTGCCGCCGCCCTCGCCCACCAGGGTGTCGTAGCCGCCTGGCAGGGCTTCGATGAAGTCGTGGCAGCGGGCCGCGCGGGCCGCGGCGGCCACCTCCTCGCGACCGGCCTCGGGCCGGCCGATGCGGATGTTGTTGAAGATCGTATCGTTGAACAGGTAGACGTCCTGGAACACGATGGCCATGTTCTCCAGCAGGTGCTCGTTGGTATAGGCCTTGATGTTCCTGCCGCCGATGCGCACCTCCCCCGCGTCCACGTCCCAGAACCGGGCGATCAGGCGGGTGAGCGTGGTTTTTCCCGACCCCGAGGGCCCTACCAGGGCTGTTAGCGCCTTGGCCGGAATGCGCAGGCTGATCTCTTTCAGAACCTCGGTTTCGTGATAGCTGAAGCCGACTTTCTCGAACTCGATGTCGTATGCCTGCATGACCGTGCTTCCGTCGCCCTCGGGCAAAGGCCGGCTTTTGCGCAGACCTTCGATGCGTTCCACGCCCAGGCGGAAATAATTCAACTCGCCCATGAAGATCAGGGCGTGCACCAGGGGTTCATAGACCCGCGAACCCAGGATCAGGAACATGATGTAGACCGGCAGCGAAACCTCGCCCGCCACCAGCAGGGTGAACCCCAGGAGAATGATCAAGGGGAAGCCGCCCTGCAGGACGAAGGAGGCGAAAATCATGGTCGGTCCGGCGCCGGCTTCGAGCCGGATGCTGTCCTGTTTCAGGCGGCGAAAGGCTTTTTCCAGACGGTCGAAACGTACGCCGCCCAGATTGAAGGCTTTGATCAGACGGATGCCCTGGATGTATTCGATCATCCGCGATGCGGCCCGCACCTTGCTGTGCTGGTGCTTTTGCCCGAAGAAAGCGATGATCTTGAAGGATATCCAGGCCAAAGGCAGGGCCAGGGGGATGACCAGGGCCGCGGCCAGGGCCAGCTTCCAGCTCATAAAGGACAGGAAGGTCAGCAGCACCAGCGGAGCGGCCAGGCCGCCGCACAACTGCGGCAACTGATGCGTCAATAGTTGCTCTACGTTGGCGTAGTCGGAAACGATATAGGCCCCGATGTCTCCGGGGTCGCGGGTATTGTAGAAGCCCATGGGCTGTTTGCGCAGATGCTCGACCATGGCCAGCCGTCCGTCGGCGCAGATTTCATAGCCGTCCTTGTAGGCCGCGAAATAGGCCTTGCGGCTGACAAGGTAGAGCAGGAACAGCGAAATCAGCAGCAGCAGGCACCACAGGGCGATGCGCCCGACATCCAGCGCCGTGCCGGGCTCCTGCAAGGGCTTGAACAGTTCCCAGACCACCATCAGCAGAACCCCGTAGGGAGCGCCGCGCAGGAAGTATTCGAAAACTGTCCACAGGATCAGCGGGCGCACCCGCTCCGGTCGGCCCATGGTGGCCGAGTTGATCAGCGCCGCGTAGTTCATGATCGCGTCTCCTCCCCGCTTCCACGGGAAGCGAGCACCCACTCCCGGGACATGGTGTAGGTTTGCCACATCCGGCTGTACAGGCCGCCTTGCTCCAGCAGGGCTTCGTGGCGGCCCCGTTCGACCACCCGGCCGCCGTCCACCACCAGGATCTGATCCGCGTTGGTGATGGTGCTCAAACGATGGGCGATGACCAGCACGGTCTTGCCCTTGATCAGCCGGGCGAAGGAGGCCAGGATCTTGCCTTCGTTTTCCGGATCGGCATAGGCCGTGGCCTCGTCCAGGATCACCACGGGCGCGTCCTTAAGAATGGCCCTGGCCAGGGAAATGCGCTGCTGCTCGCCTCCCGAGAGGTAGGTGCCGCCCTCGCCCACCAGGGTTTGATAGCCCTGGGGCAGCTTCTCGATGAACTCGTGGCACTGGGCCGCCCTGGCCGCCTCCCGCACCGTTTCGAAGCCGGACGTTGCGTCGCCCATGCGGATGTTCTCCTCAATAGTGTCGAAAAACAGCATGTTGTCCTGAAAGACGAAAGAAACATGGCGCATCAGTTCGGAGGTGCCGATCCGCTGGATGGGAACGCCGCCGATCCTGATCTCGCCGCCCGAAACGTCCCAGAACCGCGCGGTGAGCATGGCGATGGTGGACTTGCCCGCCCCGGACGGCCCCACCAACGCGGTTACGGCCCCGGGCCGCGCCTCGAAGGAGACCTGTTTCAAAACCGGGTCCGCGCCGTAGGCAAAGGTGACGTCCTCGAACACCACGCCGTCGGCCGTATGGTCCGTTACGGGCCGCCGCGGTTCGACAGGCTCAATGATCTCGGGCTTGTTCAGGATTTCGTCGATGAGTTCCACGCCCATGGCGTTCTGTTTCAGCAAACTGCCCATGTACAGCAGTTTGAGCAGAGGGAAGAAGACGCCGCCGCCCAGGATCAGGAACAGAAACACCGTGGGCGCGTAAACCGGATAGGAAGGCGCGGCGACGAGCAGCGCCACGGAGGCGGGGATCAGGAACAGGACCGTGGAGGACAGCAGCGTCAGAAAGCCGGTGTAGGTGGGGGCGAATTTCCGGGCCATGGCAATGGTGTCGTCGCGAAAGGCCAGGATGTCTCGCTGAAGGCGCTCAAATCCCTCCATGGATCGTCCGAACACCTTGACCACCTGGATACCGCGAACGTACTCCACGATGCTGCCGTTCATCCGGCCCAGAGAGGCGTGATAGGCCTCGTACTGGACCTTCATCTTCGGACTCCAGACCATCGCGACCTGCAACAGCACCGCGGCCAGGAACACCGCCAGGACCACCAGGGCCAACCGCCAGTCCGCGACGAGCAGGTATCCCAGAATCAGCGCGGGGAAGACCACGGCCGAGGTCACGTCCGGGATGTGGTGGGCCACGAACAACTCGATGCGCTCCACGTCCTCGGCCATGACCTTCTTGATGTCCCCGGAGGACCGCTTGGTGAAGAACCCCATGGGCAGCCTGGCCAGCTTGCGGGCCAGGGCCAGCCGCAGTTCGTAGAGGATGTTGAAGGCGGCGATGTGCGAAAGCATCCCCGAACAGAAAAAAAGCACTCCAAACAGAAGAATCGCGCCCAGGCTGACGTAGCCCCAATGCCGGATGAACCCCGCGTCGATCCCGGACGGATCGGCGGCGTGAGCCGCCAATTCCGTCAGGATATGGTATGCCGCCACATAGGGTACGAACAACGCCACCGAGGCCAGGACCGACAGCAGCATCGACCCCAAAAGCCACCACTTTTTCGTTCCGGACAGCTCGATCAAGCGCAACAGACCTGTTTTTCTCTTTTCTTGCTTCATCTCTTTATCCGTCCAGGCTCATCGCCGCTTCGGTTCAACTCTATTTCACCGTGAAGGTCAGACTCGCGCCGTGGTAAACCTGATCCGCCTTGCCGACCAAATCCTTGAGCGGGCCGTCCGGGGTCACGTCGTCCTTGTGGCTGACGCTGATCATCCACTGCCCGGCGCTCTGCACCCGGAATTGGGCCTTGCCGTTGATGATGTAGGAGAAAAGGGAAAAGCCATCGCTCTGTCCGAACCCGGAGCCCTGGGCCGTAATGTACTCGATGCTCTTTGCCGTCGCGGTCAGCGGCTGGCCGTGGAACAGCACGTCCACTTCGACAAGATCCCCGATACGCAGATTGCTCAGGTCGGTGCGGGGGATGATTTCCAGGCCGTGCCCCAAAGGCGCGGGATCGGTCCATGCGCCCACGGTCAGGAAAGACTTGGCAAAGGCCTGGTACTTTACGGACATCAGAATCTTCTGAATATCCTGAATCTCGTCACGCGGCTTCATCTGCAGCCGGGGCCGCCCTTGCGTGTCCATGTATTGAGTGAAAAAGGAGGCCGTGGACACGGCGCTGAGCTGATAGACGCCTTCAGCGCCGTCCTTTTTCAGGGCAACCTTTTGCAAGGCCATGTCCGCGGCGAACAAATCAAAGTTGCCGGTGGTCAACACGGGCTCGCCGGATGCCTGCCCGGGCATGAGCAGATCGGTCCTGGCCATGGCCGGGTCGATCAGTTCGAAGCGGTCCAGGGCGATGTTGCCGCTGGGAGAGTTGAGGATGTCGTCCATGGGCAGAACATGCCCCCAGCCCAGGGAAACCATGGCGTGGGGAGGCTGATGCGCATGGGATTCAAAGACGTTGATCCACAGGGAATGGGCCCGGGCCGACACGACGCTCAGCAATACGGCCAACACGGTGAAGACAATCGTTTTTCTCATGGATAGCTCCTTTAGAGGTATGAAAGTTGACGGCATGAAGGTGTGAAAGATATCCCCTTCCGACCTGCTGACCGTTCATCAACGACAGATTTGAGATTGTTATCCATTTTCATTCACGACTCTACCCGGTACGGGAAAACAAATGCCCCGGACGGGAAATGTTATCGAAATACCACACAAAAAAGCCGGTCACGCCTTCACTTCCAACGCGACGCGGATAGCGCCCGAGGGCCGTAAGACGTTCCCGGCTGGGAGGAGGGAAATGGCTAGAATTGGTACCGGACACCTACTCCGAAGGTTCGCGGTTGTCCGTAGGAAATGACATGCATGCCGGAAAACATGCTGACGTATTTCTCATCGGTCAGGTTGCGCCCGTAAACATAGAAATCCCAGTCAGCGAAGCGGTAGCCGATTTTGGCGTCGACGAGGGTATACATGTCCTGTTTCGGAAACACCTCAATGGCATTGACGTTATCGTGGAAGTATTGCTTGCCTATGTTTGATACGTCGATGCGTCCGTAGAATCCGCTTGGGTGCGTGTAGCCCGCGCCTGCTCGGATTGTGTGTGCCGGGGTCTGTTCGATTGTCTGTCCGTCAAAATTACCGCCACCCCAGTCGTAATCATCATACTTGGCCTGGATGAAGCCCATGGCGGCGTTCAGTTCCAGTTCGTCCAAGGGACGGTAGGTTGCCTCCAGTTCCACACCCTGAGAATGGGCTTTTTTAGCGTTGCCCGTGACGTACATGGTGCCAATGGCCTTGGAAATATGGATATCTTCAATATCCATGTAAAAGATGGATGCGGCCACGGACCCTCGCTCGAAATTGCCCTTCACGCCCCATTCGTAGTTGGTGGAGATCTGCGGCTCGAATCGGTTGTCCTCGGCGCTGCCGTCCATGGCGAAATAATTGAACCCGCCGGGCATGTAGCCCCTGGACCAGGAAACATAAGTGTTCCAGGCATCCGCGAACTGCCAGGACAAGGCCGCCTTCGGCAGAAATGTCTCCCAGGTTTTTTCCGCCTCAAGCTGGTACATGGCCGGGCCGGATATGCCCACGGGCAAATAGTACATGGAGAGATCGATCTTCTTCTTGATGCGCTGGTAGCGTCCGCCCAGAGTCAGTTCAAACTGTTCGGCAAAAGGGATCGTAACTTGGCCGAAGGCGGCCCAGGTGTCTGAATCGGTGTGGGATACGGCACTCATTTCCGAGTTTCCGAGGTATGCATAACTGACCGGATCAAAGTCGGGGAATTGCATGCCCATGCGGTCTTGATCATGCTTTTCCGTTTCAAAATAGAGACCGCTCACCCAGCGCAAACCCCGTTCGTTGTTGCTGGACAGGCGGAGTTCCTGAGTCCAGCTTTTCGCGTCAAAGTCATTGAACTGGATCAGACCGGCATAGAGCGGGTCATTGCCGAAGTCAGCGTCATACTGACCGCTGAATTTCAAGTTTTTATGGGTTGTCACGGCATTGAGGGACACGGGGCCGAAATCATAGGCCAACCCCAGGCTCTGGGCGTTGTTCTCCGTGATCTGCTTGGTCGGCGCGTCCATTTCCAGCGTTTCAGCGTCGTCGCGGGAAAAATCGCCGATGACCGCGCCGCTGGGTAAGCCGATACCGTTGATCCCGTGTTGTCGGGAGTATTCGTTGTTCAGGGAGAGTCTTGCCGTAAACCGGTCGGTGGGAGTCAGGGCCAGGTTGAGGTTGAGCCTGCGGTCATCCTCCTTGTTGAAATTCTTGTCCATCCCTTCGGCTGTGTTTTCGATCCAACCGTCATCCTGCCAGTACTGACCGTTCAGGCCGAGAAACAGTTTGTCGTTGATCAGTGCGCCCGAGGTATTGAAAACGCCTCGCATGTAATTGTAACTGCCGTATTCGGTCCCGACCTTGCCCTGCCAGGTGTTTGTGGGCGTCTTGGTGACGATGTTGATGACTCCGCCGATGGCGTCCTTGCCGTACAGCGTGCCCTGAGGGCCTCGTAAAACTTCGACTCGTTCCGCGTTGACCAGGGAGGCGTCAAATCCTTGGATATTACTGTGAGGGACGCCGTCGATATAGATGACCACCGGATTATTATTGGTGAATATGGACGGATTCAGCCCCCGGACACTGACGGCACCGGCCACCGGACCGGAGCTGACCTTCATGTTGGGGATTTCCCTGATAATATCGGCCACGGTTTTAATGCCTCTTTCCTCCAGCATGATCTCATCAATGACCGTGATGCTCTGGGGCACGTCGGTGATATCTTCATCGATCTTGTTCGCCGTGACCGTGATGCCCATCACGGCGATGACCCGCTCGGATTGCGCCGCTCCAGGCTCCACGATTCCTGTTTCTTCGGCCCGAACACCTCCGCCTGCCGCGAGCAGCAGCAACACGGCCACCACTACCGGCCCCACCCTGGGGCATGTCCAAAGCTTGGCATTTGCCCATCGCCTGATAAAAGAAATGCAATCCGACATGAATCCAACCTCCTTACGTTCGAGTTAGTGCGTCAATACGAATTTGTTTCCCATTTTCATTAACGCATCAACCCGAAGCGGGAATTCTCTTGATGCCCCGACCGGGAAAGCCGAGGCTCCGGACTTTCTTTACGATTGGACGACAGGGGAAAGACAGAAAAAAAGATGATTCGTTTTTCAGAAACGAAATATCCCGGCCAACATACGCGGCGAGAACAATGCGGAAAATCAAGAGACGCCGGGGATCAGGATTTTGGCGTGCAACAGGAGGGCAGGCGGCCGTGGAAGCGCTTGAAGGCCGCGCTGAAATGGCTGGGATTGGAATAGCCCACGGCAAGGGCGACCTGGAGGATGGAGCACTTGCCGGATTCGATCAATTCCAGGGCGTGCTCCATGCGCAGCTTGCGCACGTACTCGCCGATGGACAATCCGGTGCGGTTGCGGAACCCGGCCTTGAGATAGCATTCGTTCAGCCCCACCCGCCGCGCCAAGGCTGAGATGGTCGGCGGGTCGGCCCACTCCGCGCACAGAATATCCACGGCCTCGTCAACGGCTTCGCGCCGCCGCGCGGTGCTCCGCGCTCGGCCTTGCCAGGAAGGGAAGTCAAAGGACAATATCCGGGCCAGCAGTTCCAGGACCAGGGATTCAAATCGCAGTTGGTCGCACACGGTGTCTCGCGGCATGGCGAGCAGGCGTGATGCGCTTCGGACGATGGAGGACGTGCCGGGAACCGCTTGAATTAATGGAGAAAAAACACGGCCTGTTTGGCCGCAGGCCTGATGAGTGCCCTGAATCATCGCCTCCAACGCCCGTCCAAGTTCACCGGGAGCTCCGTCCAGCCAGGCATCAACCATGGCCGACGGCAGCTCGATGGACAGACCGCGCATCACGCAGCCCGCCGGCTGCATATACCGGATTTCTCCCACCCTGCCTTTGTGCAGCCACAGCTCACGGCCTTGTACGTTTTCGCGGAAATCCATCTCCGGGACGGCGAATTCAAAACCTCCGGACAACAGGACGTGAAAACCGAGCCTTAACGAGACATCATTGTAACGGCTTTCAAAGGGGGCTTCGAGCAGGTAGTCGCACATTCCTACGCCCAGACCGCGGTCGATCTGGATCATTTCCATCCAGCCCCGGCCCTTGCCCTGGGGCAGTTCCAAGCGCAACCGCTCCCCGCGACAACCATTCACTGTCGCGGTTTCAGCGAACACGCGCCACTTGCTGTAATATTGCCGGTAAAAATCGACGATCGAACCGCCCGTGTCGGAGGGAACACTGCAACAAGACTGGGTTGAGGACATCGAAGACCTTGATACGCTTAGCCGCCGGGGCAGCGGTTCGCTATCCCGGAGAGGGCGGTTGAGCACGGCAAAAGAATGGACATCCATCTTTTGCCGTGCTGCATGAACGAAATCAGCGTCTGCTTGGAAAGAAGATATGAATTCTCAATATTAATATCAATATCGTATGTCAACCTAGTATTACTACATGGAATTATCCTTCGGTGCCCTTTCATAGGACGACCAAGCATCGAGAAACAGAGCGACCGACTCCGCGGGATCAAGGGCATCATTGGTTTCGGTCGGCACTATGACAAGACGTCCGCCCTTGGCTCGATAGCGCCATGGTTCGGAAAGCGAATCCGCGGGGATCCAGCCGCCGTTCTCCCATTGCCAGCGCTCCCCCGAAACCAGGGTTCGCGATCCGGTGACCGATACGCGAACGTCCGACGCATTGGGCGCGCCGAGCATCTGATCCGCCAGATGCTTGCCCGCCAATGAGGCGAGCGCGGCGCCAATATCGCCGCCCATGCGCGCCTGTCGCAACAAAGAGGCAATATCCCCGGGCGTCAGGCGGCTGGTCCAGTCCAGGGCGGCGAGGGGCGCATAGTCAACGGCCCAGCCGTCCGTCTCGGCGTATCGCAACGGCCCCACCGGCGTCGCGCTGGCGGCAATGGCCTGGGCCACTTGATCCGCTCCCTTGGAAAGCAGGACGCCCAGCGCCTCAAGGCCGTCGGTCTCGGCCACGCAAAGCAGCCCGACGGCGCCCGGCAGCCCGTTGTTCAGCCAGATCGCGCCTTCGCCCTGGCGCAGGTCCGCGGCATCCCGCACAACCCTGCGGGCCAGCGCCGCGGCGATTTCGGCCCGGCGCACCCAGCGACCAGTCCCCATGGAGATTCCCTGGTCAGCCACGTCCCAGTGAGGATTCTCTGCCAGCAGCAGCCAGCTTCCGGTCAGGACTGAGTCACCCAACTCGCGCGGCCATTGGGATACGACCTCCACTGAGGGACTTTGTCCGAGCCGTCGGGCGACACAAGCCCGCATGTCCGCCAGATCCTCGGCTACGGCCACGGCCGTGTCCGAGCGGCTGGGGTCGTGCATCAGCGTAACGCCGCCATGGCTTGCGGATACCGCCGACGGTGCCCAGACATCCGCGAAATCCAGCAGGCCGTGGATTTCGCCTTCCCGGACATGGCGCGCCCGGCCATCCCCCTTGACGGTCACGCGCCAGGTCCAGTGTCCCGACGGCGCCGCCGCGCCGCTGGGCAAGGCCGCGTGGTACCGGGGCAGGCGCACCTCCTCCGGCAGCCCGAAACGCTCCCTGTCGAAAGGCACGCGCAAGACCCGGTCCGCATCAAAGCCAAGGCGCGGCATGACCTCGGGGGCATGCAGCCAGTAGGCATGGCGCAGCAGCCAGGCAGGACGCCGTTCCGTGTCCAGCCCTCTTGCCGAAATGAACCAGGACAGTTCCACGTCGCATCCCGTTTCCGGACAAAGCCCCAACGGCAAGGCCAGATGATCGTGCTCCACCACGGCCTCGACCTCCCGGCCCCCGACCCTGGCCGACGTCAATTCCAGCCCGTGCGGCAGGGTGGCATGCAGTTCTGATCCGTCCGCCAGTACGCCATGCAGTCGCCAAAATCCGGTCAGCACCCGCGAATCGGGGTCAACTTCCAGTTCGACCCGGCCCCCGGCAATGGAAAAAGCGCCCTGCCGATCCAGCCAGCGGGTTTCCCACTCCGCGTTTCCCGCAAGTTCCTGCTCCAGGGTTTCGTAGCCGCCTTCCACGACGTAGCGCTGGTGCAGGAACATGGCGAAGATTCCGAGGGAGACGGAAGCCGTCACCGCCACGACGCCGGCACCGCCCAGCAAGCGATTCCGGAACATCCGCCAGCGGATATGCGGTCCGGTATCGGTTCCCCGCCGGGCAACCATGACGGAAAGGGCCAGCAGAACCACCACCAGCGAGAGCTTGAAGCCGTCCATCAGCGCCAGTTTCTCGACCCAGGGCGTCAAACCCGTCAATCCGGAAAACCCGATCACCACCGGCAAGCCGATCTGCAACGGAGGGTAGGTGATCAGTTCGGCTTCATGGTTCACGATCATAATGAAGGAGGCCAACACCGACGCGGCATACGCCGGTCCGGGCCGCCTGATCAGCGCATGCAGCAAGATGGTCGCCGCCGCGATTTCCAACAGGGCAGGAGTGATCGCGGTCAATTGATAAATCAGGGGCTGCAGCAGCCTTACGTGCTGAGGAGCAATAAACAGCGTGGTCAGGATGCCGCTGACTCCGGCCAGGACAGCCAAGACCACGGTGATCGTCATGGCCGCCAGGGATCGTCCCACGAGCCGCACGAAACACGGCGCGGGCGCGGCATCGAATATCTCGCTCATGCCGGGTTGCTCGTCGCGTCGGGCAGCCACTCCGACCAGGCCCGTGATCATGAAGACGATGATCAAGAGGAACATCTTCGCCAGGAGCGGCGTGACCAACTCCGGACGGGGCGTCAAAGGGCCGTAGGCGTGCTGGACCACATGTACGTATGCTCCGGCGACGCCCAGCAACACCAGCATGGCCAGCGTCACCCACATCCACCGCCGTTCAAAAAACTGGCGCGTCTGCCATAGCGATTCGCTCACCGCCGCCCGCCACCAGGCATTCGCGCGAATGGGGCCGACTGGAAATACGCTTTCCGTGATTCTCCCGGCGGCAACTCCCTTAGAGGCCGGACTTTTCGGCACCGATTCCAGAACCAGCCACTCGCGCCGGACGCGCCACAGGACGATCCCCAGCAGCACCAGGGGCAAGCCGCCCCAGATCAACCGGTTCCAGAGCAGCGCGGGGCTCAAGGCCAGCAGCGCGGTGCGTTTTTCATGGGGGGTCCAGTTGTCGACGACCTGGTGTTCTGCTTCCGCGTAAGCGGATGGATCAAGAATCGTCACGTAGGATTGATCGAAATGACCATCCTTGAGAACGATCATGGCCACCATCCAGCAGGCCATCAGGGCCGCGGCCACCGCGAAGGGACCGCCCACGCCCCTGGTCCGAACCGCGGCGATGAAGTAAAGGGCTCCGGTGCCCGCGGCCAGAGGCAGCGTAAAGATCAGGGTGGCCCAGCCAAAGGCCAGCCACGGCATCGGCGCCAGGGATCCACGGGGAATCGCACCCATCCACTCCAGGACCGGCGCGACGAGAAACCCCACGACCTGTGAGCTGCCGACGACAAGCCCCACCCCCAGGGCGCCGACATAGCGCGCGGCCAGCAATCGCCGCAGAGAGATCGGGGCCGCCAGCACCACCTCGTGCAGTTGGGCCGTCCGGTCGCGGACGATGGGTTGGGCGAACACCCAGGCCCAGACAAAAAACAGGAAAAACGAAATCCCCGACGTCATCAGGTACACCAGGCTGGGGGCATTGCGCGGGATGTCCGCCGCGCCCATGTCGCGCAGGTAGTCCGCGTTGGCCAGCACCAGCAGCAAATATCCCACCAGTACGACATAGATCAGCACGACAATGCCGTTGCCCATCCCGAAACGGAACTCGTCCCAGGCCTCGCGCAGAAAAAAGCTCATTCCGCCCCCACCTCCACGCCCGCCCTGGCCAACGCCAAGTGATAGGCGTCCTCCAGCCGGGGTTGATGCGTCGCGTACTCCGGGCCGGGAGCAGCGTCCGCCAGAACCACGGCCATGGTGCCTCCGGGGACGGCCGACAAATGAACTGCCTCCGGCAAGGGCTCGCCGCGAGGGATCACCCGTGACCACAACCGGCCTTGCAATCCAGCGATCATATCAGCGGGTCGGCCCTCGGCAACGATCTGCCCCCCGGCCATGATCGCCAGCCGGGAGCACAGGCTTTCGACATCCTCGACAATATGCGTGGAAAGCAGAACCACGGCTTCGGCGGCCACGTCCGCCAGCACCCGGTGAAACCGGCTGCGCTCCGCCGGGTCGAGTCCGGCCGTGGGCTCGTCCACGATCAACAGCCGGGGCGAGCCGATCAGGGCCATGGCAATGCCGAACCGGCGCAGCATGCCCCCGGAATACCCGGCCACCGCGCGCCCGGCGGCATGCGACAGATTGACCCGTTCCAGAAGCATCGTCACCTCGGCCCGCCGTTCGCCGCGGTCCGTGCGTCCCTTCAACCAGGCGAACCGTTCCAACAGATCACGCCCGGAAACACCGGGATAGGCCCCGATCTGCTGCGGCAGATATCCCAGCCGACGACGCAAGTGGTCCTGGTCGGCCAGGACGTCCACGCCGTCGAATGTGATGCCGCCCGAGTCCGGCGACTGCAGCGTGGCCAGGGTCCGCATCAGCGTGCTTTTACCGGCTCCGTTGGGGCCCAGCAGCCCGTACAAGCCCGGCCCCACCTCCAGATCAACGCCATCCAGGGCCCTGATCCCGTTCGCATAGGTCTTGGTCAGTTTCCTGACCCTGAGTCCGTCTCGTTCAGACATACTCTGCTCCACAATCTTGAATCACCGTCATTATCTCACCTTCCCAATCATTCGTTCCATGTACCGCTCCGTTTTCATTTTCCCGCCTTTCCACTCTTACCAAACTCGAATATGAAATTGTTTCCTATTTTCATTCACATCTCTACCCGACACGGGAAAACACATGCCCCAGCCGGGAAAAGCCATGCCCTGCCAAACAAAAAGCCGGTCACGTCTTCACTTCCCGCGCGACGCACATGCGCCCGAGGGCCGTAAGACGTTCCCGGCTGGCAAGGAAAGGACAGAACTAGAACTGGTACCGGACACCCACCCCGAAGGTTCGCGGCTGTCCAAACCCGGCATAGGAAACCATTGTGTTCGACCGGAAAGACGTAATATATTTTTCATCGGTCAGGTTTTGCACGTAGGCGTAGAGATCCCAATCGGCATAGCGCCAGCCAATCCGCATGTCCGCCACGGTGTAGGCACCCTGCCTGGCGAAATCCTTGTTCACGTCGTCGTAGAAGTAGATGGCGCCCTGGTTTTTCACGTCCAACCGGGCGTAAGGCCCCAGGGGATGGTAATAGGCCACGCCCACCCTGGCCGTATGGGACGGCGTCTCTTCGATCTTCTTGCCGTCGAACTTCACCGCGCCCGCGTCGTAGTCGTCGTATTTGGCGTTGATGATGCCGAAAGCGCCGGTCAATTCGATCTCGTCCATGGGCAACCAGGTCAGCTCCAGCTCCGCGCCCTGGGAATGGGCCTTTTTGGCGTTATCCGTCAGATACATGGTTCCCACGGACTTGTAGACATGAATGTCCTTGATATCCATGTGGAAGACCGACGCGGCCACCCGAAAACCCTCCAGGGCGCCCTTCACCCCCAGCTCGTAGTTGGTGGACCGCTGGGGGTCGAAGCTGTTGTCCTCGGCCGTTCCCCCCATGGCGAAATAGTTGAACCCGCCCGGCATGTAGCCCTGGGAATAGGACGCGTAAGCCGTCCAATCCTCGGCGATCTTGTAGGACAAGGCCGCCTTGGGCAGAAAGGTGTTCCAGGTCTTCTTGTCGTTAAACGAGAACATGGGCGGTCCGGCCATGCCCACGGGCAGGTAGAACATGTCCAGATCGATCTTCTTTTCAATCCGCTGATATCGTCCGCCCAGGGTCATCTCGAATCCCGCTCCCAACGGAACCATGACCTGTCCGAACACGGCCTGGGTTTTACTGTCGGTCTTGGACTCGGCGTTCATCTCAAAATTTCCGAGAGAGGCGTATGTCAGCGGATCGAAGTTCGGGAACTGCATGCCGTAGGGCCCTTGGTCGCGTCGCTCAAAATCAACGTACACCCCGCCGACCCAGCGCAGGCCCTCCGTATTGTTGCTGGACAAGCGCAGTTCCTGGGTCCAGGTATCGAGCGTGGATTCATCAAACTGCTTGAGTCCGGCAAAAAGAGGAGAATCCCCGAAATCCGCGTCATAATCTCCTTCCGCCTCCATTTTCCTGTGCGTGGTGGTGGAAGTAAGCGTCACGGCGTCAAACTCATAACCCACGTTGAGACTTTGCCCGAATGTATCGGTGGTATTGAAAGTCGGAACGTCGTAACTCACCTTTTCGGCATCATCCCTGTTGAAGGCGCTGATGCCCGTGCCGCTGGGCAAGGCGTACCCGGGTTGCCAGTGTTTCTTGGCAAAGTCGTTAAACAGGGTCAGCCGAGCGCTCAACCGCTCGGTGGGCGTATAGAGGAGGTAGCCGCTGAAGCGACGATCCTGTTTCTTGTCGGCATGCTTGCTCATCCCTGGGTATGTGTTCTCGATCCAGCCGTCGTCCTGACTGTACCAACCGCTGATGCCCGCGAAGAGCATGTTCTTGATGAGCGGCCCGCCTGCGTTGAACAGCCCCTGCACGGCGTTGAAGCTGCCGTATTCGGCCCCTGCCTTGCCCTGCCAGGTGTTCGTCGGTTTTTTTGTGACGATGTTGATGACCCCGCCGATGGCGTCCTTGCCGTAGAGCGTGCCCTGAGGCCCCCGCAGCACCTCGATCCGCTCCACGTTGACCATGGAGGCGTCAAACCCGTACCGGTCACTGAAGGCCACGCCGTCGATGTAGATCACCACCGGATTGTTGTTCGTGAACATCGAAGCGTTCAACCCCCGAAAATTCACGGCATTGCCATGATCCACGCGTACGGACATGTTGGGGATTTCATTGATCACGTCGGCCACGTTGCGGATGCCCTTTTCCTGCAATGTGAACTCATCAATCACCGTGATGCTCTGGGGCACATCGGTGATATCCTCCTCCATCTTGTTCGCCGTGACCGTGATGCCCTCCACGGCAATAGACCGCGCGGAATGCTCCGCCGCGGAATCCGCGCTCCCACCCTCTTCGGCCCCAACCCCTTTGCCGACCGCGAATACAAGCAACACGGCCACCAATACCGGCCCCACCCTGGGACACGTTCGACGCAAAGCTTTTGCCCCACGCCTGATAGAAAAAATACAATCCAGCATGAATCCAACCTCCTTGGGTTCGTGGTAATGCGTTAACCTGAATTTGTTTCCCATTTTCATTCGCGTATCAACCCGAAACGGGAATCTCGATGCCCTGATCGGGAATTATCTTGTCCGGAAAGGATTGTTAGGCGACAAGGCGAAGTATTGGCTGCGCATGGACCGACCTGGTGGGATTTTGAAAAGGCGGTGAGTGCTCGCTCGCGAGCCCGACACGGCACCTACAAGCGGCGCGAACAGGATTGACTTTGTATTACAGATAATACATGTATTACCAAAAGGAGATGATCATGCTCACCGTTCGACTTCCGGGAGAAATTGAATCCCGGCTCAACGTTCTTGCCGATGCCACCAACAGGCCCAAAAGTTTTTACGTGCGTGAAGCCCTGAAGCGGTACCTTGAAGATATTGAGGATATTTATCTTGCCGAATCAGCGCTGGAAAAATTCCGGGCAAGCGGGGAAAAAGCGATTCCCTTAGATGAACTGGAGCGTCGCCTTGCCCTGGAAGATTGAATTCACGCCGGAGGCCGCCAAGAACCTTTCACGTTTGGGAAAAGAGGCGGAAAAAAGAATCCTGCGATTCATGCGTGAGAGAATTTCGAACCTGGAAGATCCCCGAAACACGGGAGAGCCGCTCAAAGGCACACGTTTCGTCGGTCTCTGGCGCTATCGCGTCGGGGATCACCGGATATTGTGCGAAATTCAGGATCATCAAGTTCTGATCCTCGTTGTGTTGGTGGGGCTCCGGCGCGAGGTCTACAAGTAGCCTCCAAATCCCTTCATGTTGACACCCTGGGCAAGAATATCAAGGAATAATCCGAGACGTCGGTGATCAGGTTCTGGGTATGTAGCAGGAGGGCAAACGGCCGTGGAAGCGCTTGAAGGCCGCGCTGAAGTGGCTGGGATTGGAATAGCCCACGGAAAGGGCGGCCTGGAGGATGGAACATCCCCCGGATTCGATCAGTTCCAGGGCGTTCTCCATGCGCAGCTTGCGCACGTACTCGCCGATGGACAATCCGGTGTGGTTGCGAAACCCGGCCTTGAGATAGCATTCGTTCAGGCCCACCCGCCGCGCCAGGGCCGAGATGGTCGGCGGGTCGGACCACTCCATGCGCAGAACGTCCACGGCCTCGTCAACCGCCGCCCGCCGCCGCGCATCGATCCCCGTGCCGCTGTGCGGCGAATCAATATCCAAGGACAGAATCTGGGCCAACAGGTCCAGGGTCAGGGATTCGAACCGCAGCTCATCGCACACGGTGTCCCGCGGGGTCGCCAGCAGACGGGATGCGGTCTGGACAATGGAAGACGTCCCGGGAAACGAACGAACCAGGGGGGAAAAGGCACGGGGCGTCCCGCCGCGGACCGAATGATGGTCGCTGATCATCGCTTCCAGGCACTTGCACATTCCGCCGGGCGCCCCGTCCAGCCAGGCGTCAACCATGGCTTGCGGCAGTTCGATGGACAGGCCGCGCATCACGCAACGGGCCGGCTGCACGTACCGGATTTCCCCCACCCTGCCCTTGCGCAGCCACAGCTCCCGGCCTTGCACGTTTTCGCGGAAACCCATCTCCGGAACGGCGAATTCGAAGCCTCCGGACAACAGCACATGAAAGCCCAGCCTGAACGCGACATCGTGATAGCTGCTTTCAAAGGGATCTTCGAGCAGATAGTCGCACATTCCAACGCCCAGACCGCGGTCGATCTGGACCATCTCCATCCACCCGCTGCCCTTGCCCCGGGGCAATTCCATGCGCAACCGCTCCCCGCGGCTGCTGTGCGCCGGCACGGTTTCAGCAAACACACCCCACTCGCGGTAATGCCGCCGGTAAAAATCCACGATGGAATCGCCCGTGTCGGAGGGAACACTGCAACAAGACTGGGTTGAAGACATCGACGACCTTGAGGTATTTCGTCGCCGTGCCCAGCCTCACAAGATTACCAAGGCAGCAACTTAACACGGCGAAACATGGAAATCCGGTGGCGGCACCCTGTCATGATAATGTACAAAAGCGCGACCGCCCGAAATTGATAGAGGTTGTCAATATTGATATCCCTCTTAGATGTCAACGGTCTTCTGACACGCCCCTCGGTTCATGTCTTCGCTCCATGCGCGTCCGGTATTGACCTGGAATAAGGGAGAGAACATGTACATATTCTCCCCCGCCCGTCGCATTTATATCAGGCGTTATGATGATGGTGACGTCCAGGCGGAAACACGGCTCTATTCTGTCCGTGCCGCACGGGATCCGGTCGGAATTAAGCGGATCAGCCGGATTGAAAAGCCATAACGGCTTTATCTCCCCAACTTGGGCAAACCGCGAGCCTTCTCTGGTCCTGGAACTCCCGCCGCTCGCGGTCCGCGGTCTCGGGGAAGGGGCAACGTTACACGCGCAGGTCCAGACCTGCGTAGCCTGTCCCGGCCTGACCGAAGACCATGCCGCCGCTGGGCAACAGAAACGAACTGGACAGTGAGGACTCGAACCAGACGGCCATATTCTGCGCATGCAGACTTTGGCGGAGTTCCATGGGGGAAAGCTTGCGTTCCGCGATGCCGGTCAGCTTGCTCAACTGCACGTCCTTCGCGAACTTCTCGGCCATGTCTGGGTTGTCGATAAAGTATTGATCCACGACCGCTTTGTCCGGATGGTTCTCATTGGCCTTGATCAACCCCGTGGACGAATCAAGACGCAGGCTGAGGGAGGTTGTCATGTTCACCTCAAGCGCGGCCATATCCGCCTTGAAGCGCTCGGACCATTCCTTTTCCTGGCTTGACTTGTAGTCAATCACATCTTGGAAGGTGAGCTTATTGTCGATGGATCTCGGGATGTCCGCCAGCAATGACTCGATTTGCCCCCGAACCTGAGACGCGAGCGATGTTTGTCTGGAGCTTGCGCCGGACTGCTGCGTCTGCGTCCGGGTCTGTTGGGACGCCTCTGAAGCTTGGCCGAAGTTGGCGGCCTGCTGCCAAGAATAGCCGTATACCGCTGAATCGATCATCTGCGTCGACATCTCGCGCTCCTATGTCATGTGGTGGGAAAAATGTGCATGCCCGTTCCCAAAGCACGAATCATACCACATGGAAGCGGTGGCCAGGCATCCTTCTTTGGCATGGACGACGGGACATGAGCCAACGCGAGCGCCCCACCAAGCCGGGCTCAACATCGGCGTCCGGCGTGAATGCGGCTTAAGCGCTTCCTTAATACCTTAGGATATCAACACAATGAAAACGCCTAAAAACGAGCCCGTAGAGTCACACCGAAAGTCAATGGGTCGCCGGCCTGGCCCAGGGGATCCGAGCCCGGAAATTCAAAGGCCACGACTTCATAGTTCGTATCAAAGATGTTCCTTCCCCACAGCACGAGGTCGAAATTTTCGGTTTCCAGGCCCAGACTCATGTTCACCAGGTGGTAGGCGCTTTGCCTGAGGGTGTTCGCGTCGTTCCAGTAGAACGGGCCGACGCCGTTCACCTCGACCCGGGCAAAGACGGACAACGGACTTTGATACCCGAACAGCGAGAACTCCTCCAGAATCGGCCTGCGGTATTGCAAGGCCAGGTTGTAGGTGTATTCCGGCGCCAAGGGCGTGGTCTTTTTGGAATAGTCCATGTCGGCCAGGGGATCGTCGTACGTAACGTATTCCGCGGCGGTGTACCCGAGCCCCGCCTCCAGGGACAGGCCCGCGGCGAGCATTGCGCTGGATTCCACTTCAAACCCCATGCTTCTGGATTTGCCGGCGTTGCGGATGATCGTGTCCGCGGAGGGTAGCAACTGAACCACCTGTTGATCCCGCAGGTCGATGTAAAAAGCCGCGGCGTTGAGCAACAGCCGGTTGTCCAGCCACGCGGATTTGAACCCCACCTCGTAGTTCCAACTGTATTCAGGATCAAAGGATGCATCGCTGGGCTCAAGATGCCCGGTGTTGAAGCCGCCGCTTCTGTAGCCCCGCGAGACCCCGGCATAGGTCATGAAGTCGGGCGTCCACCGGTACCCCAACTGGAATTTCGGCAGCCAGGCACCATTATCCGTGGACTCGTCCAGGGACGCGCCCCCCAAATTCATGCCTCCGGATTCCATGGACATGGCATGGTCCATGGAACTTTTCTCATAGTCGTAGCGCAGTCCGGCCGTGAGATCCAACCTGTCGAACAAGGTATAGGTCCCTTGACCAAAGATCGCGGCCCCCCGTGTCGTGAGGTCGGAGCTGGTCTTCCGGTCAAGGGCCATGCCCGGCAGGGCCACGTCCGGAGCAAAGGACATGGTCAGTTTGTGCTCCTTTTTGGAACTGAACCCGTAGAGTCCGGTCAGCCACTTGAAGTTCGCTCCGTCATCCAACGAGGCAAACCGCAACTCCTGGGAGAACTGGCCGTCGTCAATGTCCTCGTGCGCGGTCATGAGCGGATAAATGGTGAAATCCTGATCATTATCCGCGACGTCTTCAAAATGGCGGTAAGCCGAGATGGACGTCAGCCTGAACCACGGGGCGTCGTAGGCCACGCGCAGGGAAGTGCCCACATGGTCCCGGTGGTTCCGACCCTCGTAGTCATAGGCCACATGATGGGGGTTGTTCCGGACCTCATCGAGTTTGGCCAAGGGAAACACGCCGTCGCGCAGGCGCTCCCCGTCCAGACTGTAAGTCACGTCCAGCTCGTCGGTAGGGGTCCAGCGCAGATGCATCCGACCGTTCAGGGAATCACGGTCGTCCACGTCCCTGCCCAGGTAGTCGTTGCGGCTGTAGCCGTCCCGTGTTTCCATACCGCCCGAGACGCCCAGATAGAGCTTGTCGTCCACCAGAGGGGTGCGCATGGACACGTTGGTGCGCAACAGATCGTAGTTGCCGAATGTCTGATCCAGCCCGACGCGAAAGACATTGTCCGGCTTCCTGGTGACGATGTTCACGACCCCGCCCAGGCTGTTGCGGCCGTACAGTGTCCCTTGCGGCCCGCGCAGCACCTCGATCCGTTCGATGTCGAAGAGATTGGCGTCGAACACCCGTGCATCCATGTAGTTCACGTCGTCAACGTAGAACCCGACCGCGGGATCGTTGTTCACCGCGCCGATTCCGCGCACGAACACGAACGAATTGCCGCGGAATCCCCAGTTGGAAATGAACAGGTTGGGTACCATCCGGGAGAAGTCCTGGATGGTCGTGATCCGCGCATCCTCAATCCGCGTCTCCGAGAACGCGGTAATGCTCGCCGGAATGTCCTGCACGTTTTCGCTGCGCTTTTCCGCCGTGACCACCATGGGCTCAAGCTGAAGGGATTCCTCTTGGGCGGAATCCTGAGCCGGGACGGACACAGAGCTGAAAACAAGGGTCGCTGCAATCGCCAAAATCTTTGAGGCCATATCTTTTTTCCGAGTTGCAAACATTGGTTTCTCCTTTTCACGAAAAAAAGTTCGCGGAAATTGCACGATTCTAAACTTCATTCTCATTTCACTATCATTGCGCCATGCACCAATGATGCGTTTCATTACCCCTTGCGGGCAATATCCACGTCCATGTTGCCAATGGGCGTAGGTATGGTTCTGGAACGCACCCAGCGAAAGCCGCGGTCCACGGCCGCGTGGGCGATCCTGCCCTGAGGAAAGGTGTAGTCCATGCCCAGCATCATGGCCGGCATCACTGCCCCGAGCATGGTGTCCGGCTTTGTGCCTTCATGGGTCATTCCATCCTGAAAACCGACGAAATATCCTCCGGGCTTCAACGCCCGAAACACCTTCGAGATCAGCTCTTCCAAACCGTGCAGCGCGAAATTCAGGGTCGCGCTGGCGAAAATCAGGTCGTACCCCTTGCCGATGTCTCCGGTGATGTAGTCTCCCGGCGCATACTCCACCCTGTCCGCCATGCCCCATTCATGAACAAATCTTTCGGCCGCCTCGAGCACCGCGGCCCTGTCCAATAAAACCGCCCGCAACGTCGGATGATCATGCAGCATGTACAAGGAAAACACTCCATGACCGCAGCCCATGTCCAGCATCTTGCCGAATTCTCCAAAACCCGGCAGCGTCTTGATGATATCAGCCACCTGCCTTCCCACGCCGCCAAAGACCCACCCCGCGGAATCCCTGGCTTCACGGGCCCATAATGACTCGTCGGCAAAGTTCTGGACATCCTGGTCCGCATCCGGGCCGTTTTTCACCAAACCGGCCAACTTTTCCAGGGGGTTGAGCCCCGCATGCTGGGCCTGGAGCAGCAAGGGGCCGATGCACGTCGGTTCCGTGCTCACCAGAAAAAGCCGGGCAATGGGAAGGTTTCGGTAGCGCCCTCCTTGTTTTTCCAGAAGATCCATGGTCGCCAGGGCGTCCAGCAGACGGCGGGTGTTCTCCGGATGCGTGCCCAGCCGCGTTGCGACCTGTTCCGTGGACGCGAATTCCGTCAGGATGTCGAAAACCTTGAATCGGATGCCGCAATTCATGAACGCCGCTTTCAACGGTCCCATGGCCAGTTCATGCAGGGGCCGGTAACTGAGATCAACCGCGGGTAGTGTTTTCATTCTCCCTTCCTTTGTTCAACTTGGCTTCGCGTTGAGTGCTTCGGACGCACAATACCGGGCGCTCCCGGCCGTCCCGTGAACATTTTCAGGCGGCAGAATCGCTGTTATTCGTCCCTGTGTCGAACACATGGCGAAACAATGCTGTCATTTGGCGAACAAAGAAAAAGAGAAGGCGGCGGTATCCGGCGAGAGCCGGGCATGGTCAGACGTCTGGGCAGAAGATTGTCTTGCGGCTTAAGACTTCCTTGAGGCAGGCGCTGGGCTGAACTCCGAAATGGGCCAGAAAGGAGCGGGCAAAATGACTCGGGCTGCTGAACCCGGTGGCGTAGGCGATTTCCGTGATGTTCATCTCGCCTTCATGGATCAGCAGCCAGCCCTGTTCCAGGCGCTGCCGACGCAGATACTCGAAAAGCGTGGTCCCATGAACGGCCTTGAAGGCCTTGTTCAGCGAGGTATGCGCCATGCCCACGGCACGGGCTATTTCAAACAGAGATGGAGGATCGTGCAGATTTTGCAGCAGCATTTCCCTGGCCAGACGGACGCGTTCCCTGTCCGCTCGGCTGGGTGTGGGGCGGCAATTGTTTCCGGAGAACCGGGCCATTTGCAGCGCCACGAGTTCCAGGGCCTTGCTTTCAACAAATATGCTCCTGGTCAGGCCGTGATAGGGGCAGGCCAGCAATTGCCCGACCACGACGTGCATGGCCGGGGTCATCCCGTTCGGTTGATAGTAATGGTTCCCGCCGCTCCCCCGCAGATGCTCCAGCAGCTCCGGGGCGTGAATGTCCGTCTGTTCCGAAAGATAGCGATCGAAGAGGTTTAACTCGACATGCAAAGCCGCAACGCGGATCGGCACATGCGCGGGAAATTCCATGACGCCGTGGGACCGGGGAAACGCGCAAACCACGTTCGCTCCAGGTCGGGCGGCGATCCTGCTCTCGCCGTCGTGATGGGCGACCGTGTAACGAGCCTGGCCGGACGCATGAAAGGAAAACTCGAAAGGAACCTGGTCGGTCTCAAACTCGATCCGGACCGGCTCCCGTGCGATGAAATCCGCCAGAATGAGCTTCAGGCCTGGCCTGACGTCGATTTGTCGCGCCCAAGAGCCTACCGCCTCGGGAGTATCTCCCCTCATCTTCGTGGTTTTGAGGGTGCCATCGTCCTGCTTGGGCGGATTTTTCGCCCCATCGTCTTCAAGCCTCGCGTCCATGCCGACATTGTCTCCGCATACGAATCTTGAGTTGGGAGATGATAAGAAATTGACGGAAGGCTTACAAAGCAGTCAGTGGCATCAAATAATACTACAGCGAAACTTCATGCTTTGATTAGCAAGACGGCCTGATTGTGGCCCACGGAACACACGGAAATACACGGAAAACCTGGGAACAAGGGAATCTTGGCCTCGTCATTTTCAAGAGCTTCCGCAAAGTATCGCTGTAGTGATAACGACAGGCGGTCATTGTCGAATTGATGTTCGGATCATGGCCGCCTGTCGTTGATATTTCGGATGCGCCTCAGAACTTCGCCGACACTCCGACGTAGAACGTGGTTGGCTCGATTTGGACCACGTCGTCCCGCTCAATGCGCTTGTCGAAGATATTGTCCACTCCGGCAAAGATTTCGAAGTTTTCGCCGAAGCCCTTGGCCAGGTAGGTTCCGAACAAGGGGTAGGAATAGCTGTCGCCGTCCGCGTAGGTCATCCGGCCGACGTAGGACATCCGGAGGTTGGCCCGCAGCCGCCATTCCGGCAGCTCGTAACCCAGCTTCACGAACCCCTTGTACTTGGGCATGCCGCCGATGTCCTCGCCTCCGGTTTTGTTGTCCACGTCCTGCCAGGTCAGATTGCCGTCCAGGGAAAAACCCAGGGGCAGCCGGACTCCGGCCTCGGCCTCAAGGCCTTTGATGTCGGCCTCGGCGATGTTCCGGTACTCGAACATGCTGCGCCGATCCGAGCCCGCGCCCTCGGTGCGCAGGAACACGGTCTCGATCAGGTCGTCCACCTCGGTATAAAACCCGGTCAGCCCGCCCCAGAACGGGCCGTGCTCACCCTCCACCCCCAACTCGTAGCTGGTGGACTTCTCCGCTTTCAGGTCCGGATTGGCCTGGAACACCTCCTGCCCCCTGCGCCGAAACGAGGTTACATACAGTTCGGTCAGGGAAGGGGCACGGAATCCCTGGCCCACGGAGCCTTTCAAACGCAGACCGTCCGTAAGGGTGTAGACCAGGGAACCGCGCGGGCTCCATTGATCGCCAAAGGCGGAATGATGGTCATAGCGCACCCCCAGGACCACGTAGAGTGGATCGAGGAGATGAAACTCGTCCTGGAGCAGGACGCTGACATTGTCCACGTCCTTGTCCGTCCGCAGCTGCATCTGCGTATCGTCCAGTTCATCCCGGCGATATTCCGCGCCCACGGTCACCAGGTGATCGCTCAGGATCAGGGCGCTGTAGCGGGCCTCGGCCTGGGTCGTGAACTGCTTCGTATTTCGCTCCCCAGAGGCGGCAAAGGGGGCAAATCCTAACTCGTTCCTGAATTCAGAGCGATTGACCCGGAGCATGAGCTGGTCCGCGTCCCGCAACTGTGCGTCGTATTGCACGTAGTAGCCCCAGCGTTCCTCGTCCGCTTTGCGCTCCCTGGCCTGCTGTTCGTAAAACTGGTCGCCGGTGTAGGTGTTGTCCATGTACTCCAGGCCCGCGGAAAGGGTCTGGTAATCGGTGAGGTCAAAGGCAAAGCGTCCGGCCAGAAACCCGGGCTTCTCCTTGAAGCCGTCGTCGGGCAGGCTGCCGGACTTGTCCCAGCCGTCCTTGTGCCGCAATTCGCCGGACAAAAGAAAGCGAAACCGGTCCATGGGGCCTCCGACCAAACCGCTGCCCACGTATTCCTTGGCTTCGCCGTCCCGATTCACCCCGAACTGGCCCTGGACCGCTCCGGTCCACTCTCTGGGCGCGGCCTTGGTGATGATGTTCACCACCCCGCCCAGGGCATCGCTGCCGTACAGGGCCGAAGCCGGGCCCCGCACGATTTCGATACGCTCAACCATCACCGTGGGAATCTGGCGCAGATCCACCATGTCGTTGAAACCAAAAGCCAGACGTCGTCCATCCAGCAGAACCAGGGTGTGCTTGCTGCGCGCCCCGCGGATGCTGGGGACCTGCACCCGGCCGGACTCCCGGGACACCACCAGGCCCACCGCTGCTTCCAGGGCCTCGGCCACGGTCAGGGCGTTCAGATCCTGGATATCCCGGGCCGTGATCACCTCCACGGCTCCCGGAGCGTCCAGGATGGTTTTCGCTGTTCCCGTGGCGGAAACCACCACCTCGTCCAGTCGTTGCGGCGCCTCCTCCTGAGCGGCCCAAACCGGACCTCCCCCCAGAGCGGCCACGACACCCACCGCCGCGATCCACGCTTTCCAAACCATTCCTTCCTCCATTATGCGTTACATGCCCACTAATCGGACTGTTTGCATCCAGCACCCTGGCCGTCGGACCTTCACCTACTCCGTCGTCTGCGATTGTCGGCTGGCCCGTCGCTGCTCCCGGATCAACCGGTCCATCTCGCCCTGTTCCATGTGTCCCCAGAAAACAAAGGTGTAGACTTCCGGCTCTCCGAACAATTCCTCCAGCGCCATTCCGGGAAACGTATCGATCACATGCCGCCGATCACGCTTGCGCTTTTCAGCCTCGGCCTCGGTAATAGTGCCGTCTTTGGCCTTTTCCCGCAGTTGAAACCAGTCGCCCGGCCACAAACCGTCCCGCAGCCGCATGGTCACGCCCTTCATCGTGGACTTGCGATAGAACTGAAAAGCGAAATTTTCCGCGCCCATTTCAATACCCGCGGGTGGCCATGTGCGCTGGGACTTATCCTCGCCCTTCATGACCAGGTCAAAAAGGTCCATGGGGCCGCCGGCCGACCTGCTGATCACCACCAGGTCGTCCAGATTCGGGGTTTCTTCGCCGAACAAGATCTCCAGGCCGTAACGCACGGCCATAAAGCCCAATGTCGCGCCCGGACAGGCGTTTCCATGGAAATCATAGGCATCGCACAGACTGATAAGGCGTTCCTGTCCGCCCTGAATCACTGTCAGCGGCGGCAGATCCCGCGCCGATTGGGGATACTCCGCCTTCTCCGCCCAGGCCGCCCCAGCCATGGCAACCACCATGGACATGAACAGACATCCGATGTTCCAACGCAATACCGTCTTCCAAGTCATGCTTCCTCCAAACAGGTTGATGTTCATGATATTGTTTCCTGCCTTGATTGCTTATTTTTTCGGGATTTTATCGATGACCATCACTTCCTCGAGATATTGAAGACATGGTATCGCAACAGAAAAACCTACGATAAAGAAACCGAAATTCTTTTTCATTAGTGGCCGATACTTTTCTCAAACATGATTAGCCAACAGACTTCTTTCATTTTTCGGGATATTCGACTATTTTGGTACGTATTATTTCACAAAATCGAAAACTGACCTCAAAAGCAACGAGTGGGATTCAAATAGAGAAGAATATTTCAGCTGTCAATAAAATATGATAACCAATTTCATAATCTTAGAAATATCCTTACCTCCAGAGGCCAAGTGCCCACCCAGAAACAATCTATCTCTGTTTGTTTGGCACGCCCCGGTCCACGACCCGTGGTCCCGCGAGGCACGACTCACGGGGCAGTCCGACCGCTAGATAGATCGCCGAAGACGTTCCGCTGTCACGACACGAGGCGAGTTCCATTTGCATTCTCAAAGTGCCAGGAACCGGTTTCGAAGCGCGGATCGACACTGACAATCAAGGACTATGGAAACCATTTTCAAGGCAGACATGCTTATCCGTCCCGTCGATAGACTCCCAATTGCTACGCCGCGAAAAAAAAGATCAAACTCTCGCGTATGGGTAAAAAGCTTCGACCTTGGTTCGCTTGCCAGGATGAAAAATCAAAAATGTGGCGCAGCCTCAACCCGAAGGCACCGGACACGGGACGTGTCTGGAGAGTTCTTGCTCCGTGTGCTTTTCTGAACGAGCAGCAAAACTACTCAAGACAGTTACATTGTCTATCCCTGGTTCGATGTCGATCACTCGCAAACGTCGCAATGGACAAAAAAAAGCCCCCGTTTCCGGGGGCTAACGTAAGCGGCAGTGGCGGAGAGGGAGAGATTCGAACTCTCGGCACGGGGTTAGCGTGCACACGATTTCCAATCGTGCTCCTTCGGCCAGCTCGGACACCTCTCCTGCTTAAAAAAGGAGATACTTAAAGAATTGTTCGGTGCTTGGCAAGTCCTTTTTCACTCGATTCTTTCTAAATGTTTCCAGGTGCCGCCTTATACGCGTCGTTACTGTTTTCGTCGCTTTTTCGACTTCCCTGACGTCGGTTCCGGACTCTTCGGCTGCGTACCGCAGCCCTTGGCCGGGCCTCAGCCGGAGAAACCTCCGCCTTTGCGCATAATGAACGCGAAAACGACCACGACCAGGATGATGAATATTGAGGACAGAATGGTTTCCATGACCCCTCCTTGTCTTTTCCGATCAGGTTCAAGGGAGTTGAGACTGTCCGGAGCATTCCAGATAGTCGTTGAGGATGACGACGGCGGCCTGCTGGTCGAGCACGGCCTTGATTTTTCGACCGTGACGCCCCCCTTCGCGCAGGTTGCGCTCGGCCTCCAGCGAGCTGAAGGCTTCGTCCTGAAACACCACAGGCACGTCCGTCCGACGCCGCAGGCTTTCAGCGAAATTGCGGACTTGGCGGGTGGTTTCCGTTTCCTGGCCGTTCAGGGCTCGGGGCAAACCGAGGACAATGGTCTGGATTCCTTCCCTGGCCACGATGGTCAGCAGGTCGGAAAAAAGCCGCTCCCTGGTGGTCCGCTCCAGGGTCGCGTAGGGGTGGGCCAGAAGCCCCAGGCCGTCGCTCAGGGCCAGACCCACCCGCTTCGTACCATAGTCGACGCCCAGCACACGCATGCCCAAGCCCGATTGGTTAGATCCTGGCCACTCCGGAATCCCGTGCTGCTTGTTCCACCCGCTCCGCCACGGCATCGGCCACTCCCGGATGGAACGCGCTGGGGATGATCACGCCCTGGGCCAGTTGCTCGTCGTCCACGCAATCCGCGATGGCCTGGGCCGCGGCCAGCTTCATGGCCTCGTTGATGTCCGAGGCCCGGCAGTCCAGAGCGCCCCGGAAGATGCCGGGGAAGCAGAGCACGTTGTTGATCTGGTTCGGGTAGTCGGAGCGACCCGTGGCGATCAGGCAATCCAGGTCCGCGATTTCCTCGGGCAGGATTTCCGGGATGGGATTGGCCATGGCGAAGATGATCGGCTTCGGGGCCATCTTCAGCACGTCTTCCCGTTTCAGGGTTCCCGGTCCGGATACGCCCACGAAGATGTCCGCGCCCTTGATCACATCGGCGAGGGTGCCTTGCTCGTTGTTCGGGTTGAAAATCCGGGCGCACTCTTCCTTGACTGGGTTCATGCCCTTGGTCCGCCCACGATAAACCACTCCGGTACGGTCGCAGGGAATGATGTTTTTCACCCCGGCCTCGGCGAACATCTTGGCGCAGGCCACTCCGGCGGCCCCGAACCCGTTGACCACCATTCGCAGGTCTTCGATCTTCTTGCCGGTCAGCTTCAGGGCGTTGAGCAGCGCCGCCAAGGCCACCACAGCGGTACCGTGCTGGTCGTCGTGGAATACCGGGATGTCCAGCCGCTTTTTCAATTCCTGCTCCACGATGAAGCAATTCGGGGCGGCCACGTCTTCCAGGTTGATCCCGCCGAAGGTCGGGGCGACCTTTTCCACGAAGTCGATCAGTTCTTCCGGGGTCGTGGTCTTTACGCACAATGGGAAGGCGTCCACCCGGCCAAAGGCCTTGAACAGCACGGCCTTGCCTTCCATCACCGGCATGGCGGCCAAGGGGCCGATGTTCCCCAGCCCCAGGACCGCGGTACCATCGGAAACCACGGCCACGCAGTTCTGGCGGATAGTCAGGTCGAAGGATCGCTCCGGATCCTTGTGGATCGCCTGGCAGACCCGGGCCACGCCGGGCGTGTAGGCCATGGCCAGTTCGTCCGCGTTGTCCACCGACGACGTCGGCGCGATCTCCAGTTTGCCTCCGTCGTGAATGGCCATGGTCGTGTCCGTGGCCCAGGAATCCAGGACGCAGGGCAGGGCCTGCACCGCGGCGACCACCTTTTCCCCATGGTCCACGGAGGTGCCGTAGAATTCCAGTGAAATTTCCTCGGCCTCCATGTCCTCGCCCACACGGAAGAACTGGACCAGACGCGCGCCTTCACGGCCCAGGGTTTCTAAAAGCGATACGCGGTTCTCCTGTTTCTTCTCCAACCGGATGTCCATAGTGAAACTATAACTTGCGGAAAAATGGGTACTCATGGTGGACAGGGCTCCTTTTGCTAGATGGTTATATGATAACGTCTCACCGCTCCGGAACAAACCGGGCCTGGACAATACGTTTGACGGCGTTCTTTTCCCAGTCTTTCCCGCCGAGCAGGGAGGCGAGGTATTCGAGGGTATGCCGGACCTCCCGCGGGCGTCCCAGCTCGTTCAGGCATCTGGTCAGCCCGATGCGGCAGGACGGGCATCCGACAAGGATCGGAGCAGGAGATTCCACCTGGCTGATGTCCGTGCGTAGTTGGTCGATCTTGCGTCGGCGCAGCTTGTTGTAGATGGCCGGAGAGGTCATGGCCCCCAGGCCGCTCTCCCCGCAGCAGTGCGGGCTGACGCGGACCTTGGCGTCCAGGAGCTTGCCCAGTGCTTCTGAATAAATGCGGGCCGCCTTGACGCCCTCCACTCCGGACCATTCAGCGTGACACGCGGCGTGGTAGAGCAGTTCGCGCGCACCATCGGCCTGGAGAGACTGGATCAGCGATTTACCCTGTTTTGGGCCTTGTTTCCGCCCTTGTTTTGAGCTGATGCGTTGCAGCAGAAATTGCAGCGCATCCTGGAGTTCCAAGACCGGACCGGAGGAGGCCAGATTGTAATCGCGCAACCCCGTCCGGCAGGAACCGCAGGCCGTGATCACGTGGGACACCGTGAAACCCTGGGCTCTGGTTTTGTTCAGCAAGCGGTTCAGCGCGGCGATGTTCCGCTCCCGATTGGCCCCGAAGGCCTGCTCGCCGCCGCCGGCCAGCAGCGGATACCCGCAGCACAGATGGGATTCGGGAAGAATGACCTGACAGTCCGCGTCCAGCAACAGGGAGATGGTGGCCAGCCCGATGGAGCGAAAAAAGAGCCCGGCTCCGCAACCGGGAAAGTAAAGCACGGTCTCCTTGTCCGGGATCGAGCCGCCGTTGCCGGCCGGAAGAAAGACGCCGCCCTTGCCCAGGTTCAGGCTCTCGGACAGGTTCTTCATCTCCATGCTTGGCCCCTTGCCCTGAAGCAGCGGACTCTCAGCCCGTCGACGCCATCTGGAGGGGATCAGCCCCACGGCCGTGTTCTGAATGGCCTGGCCCACGGCCAGGAACTTGGCCGCCTTGGGCAGGCGGCAAGCCGGATCCTTGGCCATATAGTCCAGGATGCGATTCTTGAAGGGATGTCCGTCCGCGCCCTTGCCCTTGAGGTAGCCGCGCAGATCCAGGATCACGTCCGGGGTGTTGATCTTCACCGGGCAGGCGGACATGCATTTGCCGCAGCCCGTGCAGTGTTCCATCAGCCGCCCCAGTTCCTTGAGCAGACGCTGATCCGGCTGTCCGGACTGGAGCTGGGTGTAGAACACCGCCTCGATCATCGCCCCCATGCTGATGTTCTTGTTCCGGGGATGGAACAACAGCCCCTTTTCCGGGAGATACATAGGGCAGACCTGCTTGCATTTGCCGCACCGGGAGCAGGTCTGGATGGTGGTCAGCAGCTTGATCAGCCGCGCCCGTTCCGGCAAGCCGCTCTGGCGCAGATCCTGGATCAGACGGTTGAAGGAAAAGGTGAACGGCTGGACCGGCTGCTCGCGGCTGGTCAGTTTGCCGGGATTGATGATGTTTCCGGGATCGATCTTGGCTTTATAGGCCTTGAGGGCCTTGATCTTTTCCTCGGGCAGAAAGGCGATCTTGGTGATCCCGATGCCGTGCTCCCCGGACACCGCTCCCTTGAGTTCCAAAACCTTTTTGAAGACCTCGCCGGCCGCTTCCTCGGCCTGGTGCAGCATGTGCGGGTCATTGGAGTTCACCGGAATGTTCACGTGACAGTTGCCGTCCCCGGCGTGCATGTGGTTGGCCACGATGACCCGGGTTCCGCGCATTCGAGAAAGGATGGCGTCCAGCTCGGGCTGTCGGCGAGGATAGCGATTGCGCAAGTCCTGGAAAAAAAACTGGGTCTGGATCTCGAACTCCTGGTCGGACAGCTCCTTGGCCGTGATCTCCCCACGCAGAATCCGGGCGCAGTAGTCCAGTTCCATCTCCACGAATTCGTCGCTGTCCGGCAGGCCTTCCAGCCCGCCCACTTCCTGGAGCGCCTTGCGGTAGGCCTTGGCCAGATAGCGCAGGTTCAACTGTTCCAGGAAATCGGAAAACTCCGGGATCACCTTCAAGGGGATGACGATGTCCTCGTTGATCTTGAATCCGCTGGTCCGGCGGGTGATGGCGCTCAGCCGGTGCCGGTCCTCCCAGAACACCTCGGCCTGCCGGGCGTCCGTGGCCGTGAACACCTCCACGTTCTCGTACGGCCCGACAATGTCCACCACCATGTCTACCGCCCCGTCCAGGGCCGCCTCGTCGTCGGAATCCATCTGGATCAGCAGCACGGAGATGGGGTCGCCTTCGTAGCGGGAGGATTTTTTCTGGTACTCGATGGCCTGAACGTACTTCGGCCCGAACTCCTCCAAAGCGGACATCTTGACCAAGTCGCCCTGCTCCCGGATGGTATCGCGCATGCCCACCAGATCGTTGATCACCAACATGGCCGGGTGCATGCTCCGCCCGTAGAATTCCAGACACAGGGTCCGGGAGAAGACCGGCTGAGGATACAGGGTGAAGCAGGCCTCGGTGATCACCCCGTCCACGCCCTCCTTCTGAATGCCCGGCAACCCGCCCAGATACTTGTTGGATACGTCCTTGCCCAGATTCGCGCCCCGGATCTCGTCGCCGTGCAGAGCAATGGTCTCCGTAACCCGACCCTGGTCGTCCAGGATTTCAAAAATCGCGTTTTCATGGGACAGGATCTTGTGCCGGGGATGGTTCTTGCGGCGCACCTCGATCCGCTCTCCACTGGGCAGGACCATCACGTAACTGAGAATGTTGTCCAGCGTGGTCCCGTACTCGAAGGCAAAGGGGCCTCCGGCGTTCTCGGAAATATTGCCGCCCAGGGACGAGGCGGCCTTGGAGGCCGGGTCCACGGTGAACAACAATCCCTGGGCCGCCGCGGCCTGGATCGCGTTCAGGGTGATCATCCCGCTCTGGGCGCACAAAACCTTTTCCTGAACGTCGATGTTCAAAACGGCCTTCATCCGGCTCAGGCTGAGAATCACCGTCCTCCGTCCGGCCGGGATGGCCCCGCCGGTCAGGCCGGATCCTCCGCCCCGAGGCACGAGACTGAACTCCAGTTCATTGGCAAGTCGGACGATGCACTGGACCTGTTCCGTATTTTCCGGCGCCAGAACGAGCAAGGGCAGTTCCAGGCGCAGGTCCGTGGCGTCCGTGGAGCACTCCACCAAGGCATTGGGCTGATTGTTGATGCACTCTTCCGGCAGACACTGCCGCAGACGCTTGATCAGGTTTTGTTTGAACAACTGCTCCGCTTCATAGTCCCGCCAAAAATGCTCCACGGCCTCTTGCAGGGCCGTGGCATACTCCGGCGCCAGGGACGGGACAATGACCGCCAACTGATTATCCACGCTGCCGCGAACCATTTCCTGCGGGATGAAAGGGTTGTAGCGCAGCAAAAACAACTCGGCGGCCAGGTCCACGGCCAAGGTGCGTACGCTTTCCGGCCAGGACTCGACCTGGTCCTGGGTCAGGTTGAAAACTCGGGGCAGAAGACGGATATGAGGGACGGAAAGATGAGGTCCGCGCTGGGTCATGATGGGTACCAACTTGAAAAAGGCGAAAAACAAAAAATGTTAGTCAAGACGACGTGGAAAGACAAGGCGACTTTTTTGGTGAGTCCGGGACAAATCCGTTCTCATCGAAATCGAAATCGAAATCGCGATCGAAATCCAAATCGAAAGGTAACTATTCAGCTCATCCGAGGAAATACGGCCTGGATACCCGCCTTCGCGGGTATGACTGATTCGGAGACGGCATGGAAAAACACGTCATTCCCGCGAAGGCGGGAATCCAGCGTCGGAAATGAGCTCAACTCAGGATTTTGCCGTAGATGGCCTGGCCCAGGGAAATGCAGGCGTCGTTGGGAGGGAGGTGGGCGTGGGTCAGCGGTGTCAGGCCGCGCCGGGACAGGGCTTGGGGCAGCAGCGTGCTCAGGGTGGCGTTTTGCATCACTCCTCCGCTCAGGCCCACGGTGCGCGTACCGGATTGCTCGGCCAGCAAGGCCGCGAGTTCGGCCAGACCGCGGATCAAGCCCAAATGGAAACGCCGACTGATCGTTCCGACCGGTTTCCCGGCCTCCCAGTCGGCATGAACCTGGCGGAACAGCAGCAAAGTGTCCAACTGTACCGGATCACAGTCGGCCAGGACCGGGCAGGCGTAGGGCGCGGACTGGTCGTCGAGGTGTTGTGCCCGTTCCAGAAGAATCGCGGCCTGTCCTTCGTAGGCCATGACGTGCTTCAGACCGAGCAGGCCGGCCACGGCGTCGAACAGGCGACCGCAGCTGGTAGTCGTCGGACAGTTGATCCCTTTTAGGAGCATGGTTCCGACAAAGGCGTCGGCTTGGGCGTGTTCGACCAGCCAGGGCCAGGGCCGATTTTCAGGGGCCGTGATCCCGATGCTCCACAAATAACTCCTGGCCATACGCCAGGGCTCCCGGGCCGCGGCCTCGCCGCCTGGCTGGACCACCGGCGTGAAGTGGGCCGCTCGACTGAATTCCCCGTTCCGCGGGTCCACCAGCAGGGCCTCACCTCCCCAGATGGTCCGGTTCGTGCCCAGTCCGGCCCCGTCCAAAGCCAGACCCAGGCTGGGCTCCTCATGCCGGTTTTCAGCCAGGACCGCGAGGATATGGGCCACGTGGTGTTGCACCTGGGCCAGGGGAACTCCCTGTTGCTCGCTCAGATCCTTGCCATGGCCGGTACTCATGTAGTCCGGGTGCTGATCCGCGACCAGCAACTCGGGCTGGACCCGCAAAATGGTCCGCATATGGCGGATGGTATCCTGATAAAACGCGTACGTTTCCAGGTTGGTCAGGTCTCCGACGTGCTGGCTGATAAAGGCTTGGTCACCCTTGGTCAGGCAGATCGTCGCCTTGAGTTCCGGCCCCAGCCCCAGCACGCACGGGCCGCCGCGGTTCAGGAAAATCGGCGACGGCGTGTACCCCCTGGCCCTTCGGAACAATTCTGGCCGTTTTGTTTTCCCGTTCACGCGCAGCACCGAATCGTCGCAGCGGATCAGGATGTCCCGGTCGTGGAGCAGGAACAGATCGGCCAAGGGCGCAAGGCGTTCCAGGGCTTCCCGGTTGCCCAGGGCGATGGGTTCGCTGCTCAGGTTGCCGGAAGTCGCCACCAGGATCGAGAGCCGTTTTGCCCCGACCGCTTCCCGGAATGCGTCCAACAGGACATGGTGCAAGGGCGTGTAGGGCAGCATCAGCCCCAGCCGGTCCGTGTCCGGGGCCAGATGCTTCGAGAGAGTCGGCCCGGCGGCGGAAGTCAGACGCGGCAAGAGGACAATGGGCCGTTGGGCGGACAACAAAAACTCCCGCTCCGCCGGGTCCGCCTCCACCACCCTGAGGGCGGTTTCCAGGTCCGGAGCCACCACGGCCAGAGGCTTTTCCCAGCGTTGCTTGCGCCGTCGCAACTCGGCCACGGCCGCGTCGTCGCCTGCGTCGCAGACCAGATGAAATCCGCCCAGCCCTTTCACAGCCAGGATTTTTCCTGCGGCCAGGGCCGCAGCCGCCGCGCTCATTGCCGAGCCCCCTTCGGCCAAGCGTTCCCCCGACGGCGAACTCAGCCAGACCCGCGGCCCGCAGGCAGGACAGCAGTTGGGCTGGGCGTGAAACCGGCGATCCAATGGGTCTTCGTACTCCCGCAGGCAGTCAGGACACTGCGGGAAACAGGCCATGGAGGTCATGGGCCGATCGTAGGGGATGCTTCGGGTGATGGTCAGGCGCGGCCCGCAATTGGTGCAATTGATGAAAGGGTAGCGATAGCGGCGATCCCGCGGGTCGAACAGTTCCCGCAGGCAGTCCTCGCAGGTGGCCGTATCCGGACTGATGAGCACCTGGTGGCCTTCTCCCGCCGTACTTTGCAGAATCCGGAAGTCCGCCTCCTCCGGTTGGGGCGCGATCCGTTCGGTTTCCAGGGCGGTGATCCGTGCCAGAGGGGGCAGGGATTGCCGGAGTCGGTCGCTGAAGGAGGAAGCCGCGAAGTCCGGCCCCTGGACCTCGATGAGCACTCCTTCGGGTGCGTTGCGCACGAACCCGGTCAACCCGGCTTCCAGGGCCAGCTTGTACACCGTGGGCCGGAAGCCCACGCCCTGAACCTGGCCGGTGGCCACGAGACGATGACGCGTTAGAAAGTGCATGGGTGCGGACGGGGCATTTTTTACGGTCCAGGCTGGGAAAACATCCTTCATGGAAAAATCAAAAAAGCCCCGAGACGGAACAAACCGCCTCGGGGCAAAGGGGAGGGAAAGACAGAGTCGGGAAGATAGTGGCGTCCTACAATCCGGAGAGCAGGTTCTGCTCGCCTTTGCTCAGCAGCCGGTCCAGGTCCAGCAGGATCAGCAGGCGGTCGGCCAGCTTGCCCACACCGCTGATGTATTCGGACTCGATGCCGGAGATGATCGGCGGTGGCGGTTCCACGGTGTTCGCCGGGATGCGCAGCACCTCGGAGACCGAATCCACCACGAAGCCGATGATGACGGTGTTGATCTCGATAACGATGATCCGGGTATGTTTGTCGTGCTCCTGGGCGGCCATGCCGAAGCGCTTGCGCAAGTCGATGATCGGGATGACCTTGCCGCGCAGATTAATCACGCCCTCCACGAAATCCGGGGCTTTGGGCACCCGGGTGATGCCCATCATCCGAATGATCTCCTGCACCTTGAGGATCTCCACACCGAATTCTTCGTCGCCGATGTGAAAGGTAACCAGTTGGAGCAGGGCGCTGTCCTTTTCCTGCCGGGCATAGTGTTCTTGCATGTGATTTCTCCCTAAGCGGTGAACGGCTCAGTGACTGTTTGGAATCGTCCTATCACCTGAAACGCAGACCGGCAACACTAAACGCTCTTCAGTTCCCGGACAAGGTTTTGCAGCTCCTGAGCCTGCCTGGCCACTTCGGAGATGGCCTGAGCGGACTGGTTCATGACCTCGCTGGTTTCCGAGGCAATCCTGTTGATGTCCTCCACCCCGCGGTTGATCTCCTCACTGGTGGCGGACTGCTCTTCAGCCGCCGTAGCAATGGATCGGACCTGATCCGCGGCCTGCTCGGCCAATCCCAGGATTTCCTTCAAGGCTTCGCCCGATTTGTTGGCCAGCTGCGTGGCGTCCTCAATCGCGACCATGGACTGGTCCATACCTTGGATGTTGTTCCGGGTGCCCTCCTGGATGGCGGAAATGGCGTCGCCCACTTCCTTGGTGGCGTTCATGGTTTTTTCCGCCAGCTTGCGCACCTCGTCGGCCACCACGGCGAACCCGCGTCCCGCGTCCCCGGCCCGGGCCGCCTCGATGGCCGCATTCAAAGCCAGGAGGTTGGTCTGATCCGCGATATCCTCGATCACGTTCATGATCCGACCAATCTGCTCTGCCTGTCGCCCCAGGTTGTTCAGGTTTTCCTTCAATTCTCCAGCCTGTCGTTGGACCTTGTTGATGGCGGCGACAGAGTCGCTGACCACTTTCGCACCGGCCTCGGCCTTGGTCCGGGCTTGATCCGAAGCTTCGGCGGCCTGAGAGGCGTTCTTGGCCACTTCCAGGACCGTGGCGTTCATCTCCTCCATGGCCGTAGCCGTCTCCCCGGTTCGGGCCCGCTGCTCCTCGGACCCGCGGCTGGCCTGCTCCACCTGGGCGGCAAGCTGCTCGGAGGCCGACGTCATCTGCTCTACCACGCCTTCAATACTCCCCGCGGCCTGAAGCATTCCGTCCCGCTTGGCCTGCTCGGCTTGACGCTTGGCTTCCTCGGCCTCCTGGGTGGCTAAATTGCATTCATGAGCCTTGCGATCGGCTTCTTCGGCCTTGTCGTCGGCCTCTTGAATCTTGGCTTTCAAGTTGGCCACCATGGTTTTCAAGGCCTGAGCCAATGTGCCGATTTCGTCCTTACTCTTGATGTCCAGCTGCTCATCCAACCGGCCCTGGGCCACCAAGGTGGCAAAACTGGTGGCACGTCCAATGGGGCCGGATAAAGTCCGGGCGAAAAATGCGCCCACGGCGATCATCACCGTGCCGATAATCACGCTGACCAACAAAATGGACATGAGAATGCTGTTTTGGGTTTGCTCGATGACGCTGCGCTCGACCCCGATGAAAAACATGCCCCCGATCTGACCAGTGGCGTCGATCAGTGGCCAGTAGGCCGTATCGTAGTTTTGACCAAGGATGAGATTGCGGTCGAAGAATGTCCGTTGCTCGCGCAACACCGTGGTAATTACACGAGGATTGTCCATCTTCGTCCCCACGACCCGCTGTCCGTCGCGCATGATGGTCGTGGCCAGACGGGTGTCAGCTTCGAAAATCGTGGCTTCCACGCCGAAGCGTTTTTTGAGTTCATCGACGAACTGAAAGTTTCCAAGATCGAATCCCGGCGTGATCACACCGATGATCCGATCGCCCATCTTGACCGGATACCCGGCACGGAGCGAAAATTTGATCACCGTACCCTGTTCGATACCCACGCTGGGCTGACCCCGCAGAGCCTTTTGGACGTTGACCTGTCCAGCAACACTGTCTCCGACATTTTCTGAATGCCCCCTGGCCACAACCACGCCGCGGGCGTCGGAAAAGGTCAGAAAGTCTATCCCGGTTTGTTCAATCACATCTCGGGCCAGGGCGCGAAGAAAGCCGGTGTTGTGCTCATCAATGGCGTGTTGGACTTCGAAATTAGCGGCCAGGAGCATGCCCACGGTTCCGAGCAACACTTCCCAATCCTCGACTTCCGCCTCCACGGCACCCTTGAACCCGCCCAGTTCCTCAAGCGCTTTTTCATCGAACCCCTTGGTGACATAGTGGTTGGTGGTAAAAAACAGAACGCCGCTGGTCAGAAGGACCGCCAAGACGATGATGCCGATCAGTTTGCCGAAGATTGGAACACGCATACGATCACGACTCCAGGAAAGTTATAGTATTTTGAAGAACAGATCATGGACTTCATTAATCGGCGAATTTCGCGATATCTTTACCGAGTCGCTCCTTACTCGCGAAAAATCCCAAGTTCCCCAGATTCCTTTCCCAAGTTCCTTTAGAAGCGCCCTGATTCTTCTCACGCGAGGCCAAGGAACGTAACGAACGGGATGAGTATTGAACTCAACTTTCGGGGTTG